>JBFIDC010000094.1:0-10359 GCA_041581495.1 Nocardioides sp.
CGCGGACGGCGAGGGACTGCTGGGCCGCCTTGACCACTGCGGGGATCGCGGTCGTGTCGATGGCGTAGTTGGCCCCGCCACCGGTCAGTTCCTTGACCTTCTCGACGATGGTGACCTCACCCAGATCGTTGGGGTCGATCACGAGCGCGCCGTAGGACTCTGCGAGCGCACGACGACTCGCCAGCGGGTCGACGGCAACCATGGTGGCGCCGGTCGTCCGCCCGGCCGCCAACGCGGCGAGCCCGACCGAGCCGGCACCGAAGACGACGACGCTCTCGTCGGCCGAGGGGTCGGCGACGTTGAGCATGGTGCCGACTCCGGTCTGGAAGCCACAGCCGTAGGGGCCGAGGCGGGCCAGGTCGAGTTCCTTGTCGACAACGACGCAGTTGTCGGCATAGGCGATGGCGTGCTGGGAGAAACTGGATTGGCCGAAGAACGACCCGAACACGTTCTGGCCGTCGCGGGTGTAGGTCGTCGACCCGTCCATCCGCATGCCCATGTAGTTGATGAACAGCCCTTGTTCGCAGTGACCGTGATGACCGGAGCGGCACTGCGTGCAGGTGCGGCAGGAGCGGATGGACATCACGACGTGATCGCCCACCTCGATGCCGGTGACGTCGGCACCGACCTCCTCGACGACGCCGGCACCTTCGTGGCCGAAGACGTTGGGGAACATCTCGGCCGGCAAGAAACTGCTCATCGTGATGTCGGAGTGGCACAGGCCGGTGGCGACAATGCGCACCAGCACCTCGTCGGCGCGCGGTCCGTCGAGTTCGACTTCGGCGATGGTGAAGTCCTCACCAGGGGACTCGACAAGAGCGACTGTGGTCTTCATGCCGCTCAACCTAGCCCGAACCTAGAACGTGTTCTAGTAGGTCGGTCCCTAGACTCGGCGACAAGATGACTGATTTTCCTGCGCCACCTGCCGACGCGCGTCGGGCCGAGACGTTCCACGAGGCCGAGGACGCCCTGCTGTCCCGCTGGCCCGAGACCCGGCTCGAGCCTTCGCTGGACCGCATCGCCGCCTTCACCGAGATCCTTGGCGATCCTCAGACGGCCTACCCGGTCATCCACCTGACGGGAACCAACGGCAAGACCTCCACCTCGCGGATGATCGATGCGCTGCTGCGGGCCCTGGACCTGCGCACCGGCCGTTTCACCAGCCCCCACGTGGAGCGGATGACCGAGCGCATCTCCATCGACGGCGAACCGTTGAGCGATGAGGACTTCGTGCGAGCCTTCAACGACGTGGCCGCCTACACCCACCTGGTCGACAGCACTCAGGAACACCCGCTGTCGTTCTTCGAGACCATCGTCGGCATGGCCTTCGCCGCTTTCGCCGAGGCACCGGTCGAGGTCGCCATCGTCGAGGTCGGCATGGGGGGCTCCTGGGATGCCACCAACCTCGCCGACGGGGCCGTGGCCGTGATCCTGCCGGTCGCCGTCGACCATGCTCGCTACCTGGGCGACTCTCCGGCACAGATCGCGGTGGAGAAGGCCGGGATCATCAAGCCCGGCGCCGTGGTCGTGCTCGCCGAACAGACACCCGAGGTGGCTCGAGTCATGCAGGCTCGGGCCGACGAGGTGGGGGCGAAGGTGGTCAGCGAGGGCACCGACTTCGGCGTCATCTCGCGGTCGCCGGCCGTGGGGGGCCAGGTCGTTTCGTTGCGTGGGCTGCACGGCCAGTACGACGAGGTGTTCTTGCCGCTCTATGGCGCTCACCAGGCCCAGAACGCCGTGCTCGCCCTGGTGGCCGTGGAATCGTTCCTGAGCGACCAACCGCTGGGAGACGACGTGGTGCGCGCCGCCTTCGCCGAGGTGACCTCGCCGGGTCGGCTCGAGATCGTGCGTCGCAGTCCGACGATCCTGCTCGACGCCGCCCACAACCCCCACGGGGCCGAGGCGGCCGCCGCCGCGTTGGAGGACTCCTTCGCCTTCGACCCGGTCATCGGTGTGATCGGGGTGATGTCGGACAAGGACGCCGAGGGTCTGTTGGCGGCCTTCGAGCCACATCTGGCGCATGTGGTGTGCACCCAGAACAGCACGTCGCGCTCGATGTCTGCCGCTCGTCTGGCGCAGACGGCTCGCGAGGTCTTCGGTGACAACCGCGTCACCGTCGAACCGCGACTCGATGCCGCCCTCGATCAGGCTGCAGCCCTGGCGGAGGCCGGAGAGGTCCTCGGTCGGGCGACGGGTCAGTCCATCGGCACGGGGGCGGTGCTGGTCACCGGATCGGTCGTCACCGTCGGCGAGGCCCGCACCATGTTGGGTGGGCAGTCATGAGCGAACAGAACCCACCGGTGGTGCCTGAGCGCTCGCCGCGCCGCGGGATGTGCGCCGCGGTCCTCAGTCTCGAGGCGATCACGCTGGGTCTGACGACCCCCGTCATGATCACCGTCGGAGGCATCGCCCCGGCCACCGCGGCCGGTGTCGGCCTCGGGTTGGCGCTGGCGTGCTTCCTGGTGGCCGGCATGCTGCGCAAGGAGTGGGCCTACGCACTGGGCTGGGTCCTGCAGATCGGCGCCATCGGCTTGGGTGTGCTGGTGCCGCTGATGTTCTTCCTCGGTGCGGTGTTCGCGCTGCTCTGGGGGACCGCCTACTTCCTGGGCCGCAAGATCGAACGCGAACGGGGCGCCGCCTACGCCGCGCTGGGACGCGACCAGGCGTCCTAGCCACCGATAATCAGGGGCGCGGTCGCTCGGGGCTCGGGCAGGATGTGGCGGGTGAGCGAACTGTCATCCACGTCCCGCACCACGCTGACTCGGCTCCCCGAACGTGGGTCCGCTGATCGCGGCGAACTGCTCGAGGTGCTGCGCGGTGCCTTGGTGGCGCACGTGGGCATCGACGTGGGCGATCACCCTGTCGTGCTCCCGGTCGCCTACGCGGTCGACCCCGACGGTCCCGACGCCGACGGCACGCTCTATCTCCATGGCTCGGTGGCCGCCGGGTGGCTGCGCCGTACGCCGGGGGCGACCGTGTGTGTCACCGTCACCTCGCTCGACGGGTTGGTGCTGGCCCGCTCGGCGTTCCACCACTCGATGAACTACCGGTGCGCCGTGGTCATCGGCCAGGCGCGACTGGTGGAGGACCCCGAGGAACGGGGTCGTGCCCTCGACCTGATCGTCGACCATGTCGTGCCGGGTCGGTCGCGCGAACTGCGGGCCAACACCCGCAAGGAGCTGGCTGCCACCGCGGTGGTCGCGGTGCCGCTGCGTGAGGCATCGCTCAAAGCCCGGGCCGGTGGGGTCAACGACGATCGCCCCGACATCGAGGCGGGTGTGTGGGCCGGCGTGATGCCACTGCGCACCGTGGCAGCGCCGATCGAGACCGACCCCGAGGCCACCGGACCGATCCCCGAGCACGTGCAGCGCCGGGCCGCTGATTTCGTCTAGGGCGACCCGCAAGTAGGGTGCGCGGCATGGAGCGCACCCTGGTCCTTCTCAAGCCCGACGCAGTCCGTCGCGGTCTGGTCGGCGATATTCTCGGCCGGTTCGAGGCCAAGGGCCTCACCATCCTCGCGATGGAGCACCGCACCATCGACGCCGCACAGGCCGACCTGCACTACGCCGAGCACGTCGAGCGGGACTTCTATCCGCCGCTGCGCGAGTTCGTGACCTCGGGGCCACTGGTGGCACTGGTCCTCGAAGGCGACAGCGCGATCGAGGCGGTGCGTGCCATCAACGGCGCCACCGACGGCCGCAAGGCCGCCCCGGGAACCATCCGTGGCGACCTGTCGCTGTCCAACCGCGAGAACCTCGTGCACGGTTCCGACTCGCCCGAGTCGGCCTCCCGCGAGATCGGGATCTGGTTCCCGAACCTCTGACGGGGCGAAAGCCTGGTCACATCGCTCACCCGCGTTACGGCGTGCCTGCCGCATAGAACGCCCATCTGTTCCTAGCCTCGAAGGTGCCGGGAAGGGCCGTCCAGCCCTTCTTGAACTTCCCCGCACGCTTCCCCGCAAGGACTGGACCGATGGCCAACAGTTTGGTCGGCCGCGACATGGCCGTGGATCTGGGCACCGCCAACACCTTGGTGTACGTGCGCGGCCGCGGCGTGATGGTCGATGAGCCGAGCGTCGTCGCGATCAACGAGACCACCGGTGAACTGGTGGCGGTGGGCGCAGAGGCCAAGCAGATGCTCGGTCGAGCCCCCGAGGAGATCGCGGTCATCCGCCCCCTCCAAGACGGCGTGATCGCCGACTTCGAAGCGACCGAGCAGATGCTGCGGCACTTCATCGCCATGGTGCACCGGCGCCGCTACTTCACCAAGCCACGCCTGGTCGTGTGCGCCCCCAGCGGCATCACCGCCGTCGAGCAGCGTGCGGTCAAGGAGGCCGGTTACCAGGCCGGCGCGCGACGGGTCTACATCATCGAGGAGCCGATGGCGGCCGCGATCGGCGCCGGACTGCCCGTGCACCAGCCGACCGGCAACATGGTGGTCGACGTGGGAGGTGGGACCACCGAGGTCGCTGTCATCTCGCTCGGCGGGATCGTCACCAGTCTGAGTGTGCGCACCGCCGGCGACGAGTTGGATCGGGCGATCACGTCGTGGATGAAGAAGGAGCACTCGCTGCTCTTGGGCGAGGCCACCGCCGAGGAGGTCAAGATCTCGTTGGGTTCGGCCTTCCCGGGACCCGCCGACCACCAGGCCGGGGTCCGCGGACGCGACCTGGTCTCGGGTCTTCCCCGCACCGTTGAGATCTCTGCCTCCGAGGTCCGGGCCGCGCTCGAAGAGCCGCTGCACGCCATCATCGACGCGGTCCGGGTCACCCTCGACAAGACCCCGCCCGAACTCGCCGGCGACATCATGGACCGCGGGTTGGTGCTCACCGGCGGCGGAGCGCTGCTGCGCGGCCTCGATGAGCGGTTGCGTCACGAGACGGGGATGCCGGTGCACGTGGCCGAGTCCCCGTTGACCTCCGTCGCTTTGGGTGCGGGCCGGTGCGTCGAGGACTTCGAGGCGCTCCAGCAGGTCTTCGTCGCCGACCGTCGGCGGATCGCGTGAGCGACCTCGATTCCCGGACCTCCTCGCGGCCCCACGCGCGAGCGCGACTGGTCGCCGATGAGCGGATCAACCGCCGCGGGAGCCTCGAGTCGAGACGTCCCGGGCAGCCACGACGGTCCCGGGTCATTGCGTTGGTCCTCGCCTGCCTGACACTCATGAGCCTGGACTCGATCGGCGGCCAGGCCTCGCCGCTCGACCACGCGCGCCGCCTCGTCGGTGAGCTCTATGCCCCGGTCGACAGCGGCGTCGAGTCCGTGCTGGGCCCGTTCTTGGCGGTTCCGCGCTGGTTCGAGAGCCAAGACGCGTTGCGGGCCGACGTGGATCGACTGCAGGCCGAGAACACCTCGCTGCGCGGAGAACTCGCGGGCATCGACTTCGATCGCAACCGGCTCGCCGAGTACGACGGGCTCACCGCGACCGCCGAGCAGATCGGCTATGCACTGGTCCCGGCTCGCGTGATCGGCGTCGGGCCGGCGCAGGCCTTCTCGCGCACGGTGACCATCGACGCCGGCTCCCAGGCCGGTCTGCGACCCGACCTCACGGTGGTCAGCGCCGCCGGGCTGGTGGGTCGGGTGATCCGGGTGACCACCGGGACCGCGACGGTTCTGCTGCTCATCGACGCCGATTCGACGGTTGGCGGCCGGTTGGCCAGCAGCATGAAGATCGGCTTCCTCCGGGGGCGCGGCGAACTCGCCGACTTCGGACCCGATCCCGAACTCGATCTCGAACTGGTCGACCAGAGCAGCGTCCCGAGGCGCGGCGAGACGGTCGTGACCTGGGGGAGTCAAGGCGGTGCGCCCTATGTCGCTGGTGTGCCGATCGGCACCGTCGACTCGGTCTTCTCCGATCTGCGCGACTCCACACAACACGCCGTGATCACGCCCTACGTCGACTTCGGCGCGCTCGATCTCGTCGGTGTCGTGGTGCCATCAGGGACGACCAGCGACCGCGCGGTCATCGAGCCCGACGGGACCATGCGATGACCCCCGGGCACCTCACGGCCCCGCGGGTCGCCGGGATCGCCGGTGCGCTGCTGGTCGCGATCGTGATCCAGACATCGGTGCTCCCGCATTTCGCGGTGCGCGGCGTGGTCGCCGACGCGGTCCTCCTCGTGGTCGTGGCGGTCGGCCTGCGACACGGTGCTGAACCCGCGATGGTGCTCGGCTTCACCGCGGGGCTGCTCCTCGACCTGATGCCGGCCGCGGATCACGTCGTCGGACGCTGGGCGCTGGCGCTGTTGGCGGCCGGCTACCTCTCCGGTGCCCTGGCCGCCTCGGGGCCGGTCTCGTCTGTTCGTTCCGCCCTGGAGCAGCGTCGGCGCTGGCTGCTGCCGCTGGCGACCGTGGCTGCCTGCTCCTTCGTCGCGTCCTCGGTCTTCGCGCTCAGCGGACTGGTGCTTCGCGATCCGCTGGTGGGCGTAGCGGACCTGCTGGAGGTGGTGCTGATCGCGCTGATCAGCGACGTGGTCCTCGGATTGCTGGTCGTTCCGTTCGTCTTCGCTCTCGACGAGCGACTCGAGCCCGACCGTCTGGTCGCGTGAGGCATCCGGCATGAACGCCCCCGCTCCCGACGCCCGCAGCCGACTGCGTCTCGTCGTCGTCCAGGCACTGGTCTTCTCGCTGTTCGCCACGCTCCTGGTTCGGCTTTGGTACCTGCAGGTCGCGACGGGTGAGGAGTACGCCGCGCAGGCGGCCTCCCAGTCCGTGCGCGAGGTCGTGGTCCAGCCGGCGCGTGGCTTGATCGTCGATGACCAGGGCAGGCCCCTGGTGACCAACCGAACCTCCTGGGTGGTCTCGATCGACCGCGGCACGCTGGCCAAGATGCCGCAGAACGAGCAGCGCGCCGTGCTGCGTCGGGTCTCCAAGGTGACCCAGCAGGGCGTCGCGGCGATCAAAGCCAAACTCCGCACCTGTGGCGAGGCCGGGAGCAAGGCAGGGGTCTGCTGGAACGGTTCGCCGATCCAGCCGGTGCCGGTCGCCCTGGACGTGCGCCAGCCCGACGCGCTGAGGGTGCTCGAGCAACCCGAGGACTTCCCCGGGGTTCTCGCGGTGCAGGAGAGCCTGCGTGCCTATCCGCGACCGTTCGGCGTCAACCTCGCCCATGTGTTGGGCTACCTCAGTCCGATCACCGGCGACGAGTTCGACAAGGCCGACGAGGACGGCGACCGTTCGGTCAACGGCGCCTCCGTGGTCGGGCGGGCCGGCGTGGAGAAGGAGTACGACGCCTGGCTGCGCGGCATGCCCGGCTACCGCTCTGTCGCCGTCGACTCCATGGGCCGGGTGCTCGATGACGCGGGCACCGACACCGATGTGGCGGCCCAGCCCGGTGACACGTTGGTCACCTCGATCGATGCCAAGGTCCAAGGACTCGTGGAGCGCCAACTCGCCGCGACGATCAAGCGAGCCCGGGCGACCAAGGACCCGGTGACCAAGCGCAACTACGTCGCCGACTCGGGTGCCGCGGTGGTGATGGAGGCCCAGACGGGCCGGATCGTGGCGATGGCCAGCCAGCCGACCTACGACCCCGAGGTCTGGGTGGGCGGCATCTCGAAGGCCGAACTCAACACGCTCTATTCGGAGAAGGCCGGCACCCCGCTGCTGGGTCGTGCGACCCAGGGTCAGTTCGCCCCCGGGTCGACGTGGAAGCCGTTCATGACCGCGGGAGCGTTGAGCAACGGCTACTCCGAGGACACACTCCTCAACTGCTCGTCCTACCTGCGGGTGGGCAACCGGGACTTCAAGAACTACGAGTCGGGCGCCTACGGGTTCATCAGCTTCGCGCGGGCCCTCGAGGTCTCGTGCAACACCTTCTTCTATCGGGTCGGTCTCAACTACTGGCAGCGCTTCGGCTCCGACGTGGGCGATGTGGATGCCAAGGACCCGCTGGTCGAGGCGGCCAAGGCGTTCGGCTTCGGACGCGAGACCGGGATCGACCTGCCTGGTGAGGCGTCGGGCCGGATCGCGGATCGGGTCTGGAAGCGCGAGTACTACGAGGCGATGAAGGACTACTACTGCGACCTGTCGAAGAACCCGCCGAAGGGGACCAGCGACTTCCTGCGCCGCTTCTCCCGCGAGTTCTGTATCGAGGGCTACGCCTACCGCGCCGGCGACGCGGTGAACTTCGCGATCGGCCAGGGCGACACGATCCTGACGCCGCTCCAACTCGCGCGCGCCTACGCGGCGCTGTCCAACGGCGGCACCCTCTATGCCCCTCGGGTGGCCAAGGCCGTGGTGAGTTCGGACGGCACGGTCTTGAAGCGCTTCGCGCCGAAGGCCCAAGGCACCGTCGATGTCACCAAGGCCAGTTTGAAATACGTCGACACCGCACTGAAGGGGGTGCCGCTCCAGGGCACCTTGGCCTGGAAGTTCCCCGGCTTCCCGCTCGACCAGGTGCACCTGCGTGGCAAGACGGGCTCCGCCGAGGTCTATGGCAAGCAGTCGACCTCGTGGGTCGCGACCTACGACGAGAACTACGTCGTGGTCATGATGGTCAGTCAGGGCGGCACTGGGTCCGGAACCTCGGGCGAGGCCGTCCGTGCCATCTGGGAGACGCTCTACGGCGTCCGCGACGGCGTCGTCGACCCCAAGAGTGCCGCGATCCCCGGCACCGTCCCGCCGGCCGGGCTGCCGACGTTCGCTGACGACGGCGCGATCCTGCCGCCCTCGCGCAGCGGCCGACGTACGGGAGGTCAGGGGTGAATCGGATCCGCAGGCTCGACTGGGTGCTGCTCCTCGCCGTCGCCGCGCTCCTGGTGCTCTCGGCGTTGTTGGTCTGGTCGGCCACGACCCATCGCGTCGACCTCACCGGCGGCGACTCCACGGCCTTCTTGCGCAAGCAACTGGTCAACGTCGCCATCGGCCTCGTGTTGATGGTCGGGGTCACCGTGATCGATCACCGGTGGGTGCGGCTCGCGGCACCGGCGGTCTATCTGGCCGCGATCGGGGGACTGGTGCTGGTGCTGACGATGGGCAGCACGATCAACGGGTCCCAGTCGTGGCTGCGACTGGGCGGCCTCTCGATCCAACCCTCTGAGTTCGCCAAGTTCGCGGTGATCGTGGGCATGGCGCTGGTGTTGGCCGAGCGAGCACAGGGACGCCGCGAGGTCAGCGTGCGGTCGGCCGACGTGCTGCTGATGCTCGGGGTCGCCGCCGTCCCGAGCGCGCTGATCCTCGCTCAGCCCGACCTGGGCACGATGCTGGTGCTGGGCGCCACGACCTTCGGTGTCGTGGCGGTCTCGGGTGCCGGGCGCCGGTGGCTGTTGGGCCTGGTGCTCGGCGCCGTCGCGGTGGCCGCGACGGCCGTCAGCGCCGGGGTCCTCAAGGCCTACCAGGTCGATCGCTTCTTGGCGTTCATCGATCCGACGCTCGACCCGCGGGGTGCCGGCTACAACGTCGAGCAGGCGCGGATCGCGATCGGCAACGGAGGTGTCTTCGGGCAGGGGCTGTTCAACGGCTCTCAGACCGTGGCCGGCTTCGTGCCCGAGCAACAGACCGACTTCATCTTCACCGTCGCCGGCGAGGAACTCGGCCTCCTCGGTGGCGCACTCATCATCGCCCTGCTCGGTGTCGTCATCTGGCGGGCACTGGTCATTGCTCGTCGCGCCGAGGATGTCTTCGGCCGGGTCTGTGCTGCAGGCATCGCCTGTTGGTTCGGCTTCCAGGCCTTCCAGAACATCGGCATGTGTCTCGGCATCATGCCGGTCACCGGCGTCCCGCTCCCGTTCGTCTCCTACGGCGGCTCATCCCTGTTCGCCGGCCTGCTCGCCGTCGGGCTGCTGCAGAACATCCACCAGCGCTCCCAACGCCGCACCTACGCCTCGGCGCTGGCCGAGCGGCGGGTGCTGGTCAGGAGTTAGGCGGTCACGCGTCGCGCTGTTCTGCCGAGGACAGCGCGGCAGATGTGCTGCCCGAATTCCGCTGGCGGCTGCCAAGCCAGTGGCAGGATCGCCCCGTGACTTTCGAGGAGAAGGCCGACGCACGCGCACGGCGTCCCACGCCGCATGTGCGCGTCGTGCATTTGGCGGCGCCCGTATTCCGTGCCCTGGCGAACGGTGACTTGGCGGCTGCAAACGCGGTGAGCCCCGTGCCCCTCTCGGCGTACTTCGTCGGCCCTGAGTCGAGACCGGTGTGGCAGACGCGCAGCAAGCAGGTCGAGGAGGATCCTGCCAGCGCGGCATGGGTCACCGGTGTCATCTGGGACGAACGAAAGCAGATTGCCGTCGGCCAGGCCGGCTACCACGGGCCGCCCGATTCGGAGGGGATGGTCGAGATTGGGTATGCGGTCGACCCCGCACACCGACGCCGCGGCTACGCCAGGGCTGCACTGGAGACCCTGCTTCAGCGCGCCGTCCGGGAA
>JBFIDC010000095.1:0-10352 GCA_041581495.1 Nocardioides sp.
GTACGTCGAGAGCGCGTCGAACACCACGTCGGTCGTGGGCTGGTCCGAAGCCCTGCGCGGCGATTCTCACTGGGTGGCCTACCTGATCACCGGTGATCGAGCGTGGTGGCCCGCCGCGTTCTCGTTGGCCACCACACCGGCGCTGGTCGTGGCCGCGGGGCTCATCGCGGCCATCGGCCTGGTGGGTCTGTCCCGACTGGGGCACCCCGTCCGGATTCCGTTGGTGTTCGCGTTCGTGCTGGGAATGACGGCGTTGACCATCGCCCACGGCGGCTGGGAGGGCAGCCCGATCAGCGGATCGGTGCGCGGCCTGCTGGACGAGCAACTTCAGATCTTCAGGAACGTGCACAAGATAGACCCGACGGCGCGACTCCCGCTCGCCATCGGCTTCGGGCAGGCAGCAGTGATGCTGTGGCGGTGGATGTCACGAACGCTGAGTTCTGCCGCGCTCGCCCGGGCTGCGGCGCTGGCCCTGCCGGGGGCCTTGCTGCTCTCGTTGGGGCAGCCCTACCTGGTCAACACCTCGCGGACACCCGGCTGGGAGCAGTTGCCGGCCTCGTGGGTCGCCGCGCGTGACTACGTCGCCGAGCACGCCGATGGCACCAGCACGCTGATCCTGCCTGGGTCCGGCTTCGCCCAGAACTCCTGGGGATGGACGCTGGACGAGCCCCTCTTGGTGCTCGGGGGAGCCGACTTCGTCACCCGGAGCCAGGTGCCGCTGATCCCCGGTGAGTCCATCCGCTTCCTCGACGCGTTGGACCAGTTGGTGACCACGGGTCGGGCGACCTCCGACCTCGGTGACCAGTTGGCGCGCGCCGGCATCGGTCACGTGATCCTGCGCCGGGACCTCGACCGCACCCTGACCCGGTCACCGCACCCGGGAGGCAGCGCGGCCTCACTGGCCAACGGTGGCCTGGTCAGCGTCGCGCGCTTCGGTGAGGCCGCGACAGAGGACGGCCCGGCGGTCGAGGTTCTCCAGGTCGGACCACGGCTCCCGCGGGTTCGCGCCACGCCGATCAGCGACGTGGTCACGGTCCGCGGCGCCCCGGAGAGCGTGCTGTCGCTGCAGCAACTCGGTCTCGTCGAGGCAGGTGCGGCGACCGTCCTCGAGGGTGAACCGGGCTGGGAACCGCCCGCTGATGTCGTCACCGACGACGATCAGCGCCGCGAGCGTGCCTTCGGCTCCACCGACGAGGTGGTCTCGGCGCTGCTCGGCCCCGATGAGCCCTGGCGGACCGAGCGCACTCGGCACAACTACCCGACAGTTCCTGACGCGCAGCCCGTGGTCGCTCGGTACGCGGGGCTGCGCAGCATCACCGCGTCGTCCGCGCAGGGCTATGCCGACAACTTCGGGGCAGTGGTCCCTGAGGCGGGACCCTATGCCGCCTTCGACGGCAACCCACGAAGCCGCTGGCTGAGTTCGCGCGGCACGGACCCGGGCAAGCAGTGGCTACGCGCCGTCTTCGATCGGCCCAGACCGGTCCGCACCGTGGCGGTCTCACCGGTCGTCGATGACAAGCAGGTGGCGCCACCGCGGATCATCGAGGTGCGAGCAGGACCTCAGGTGCGACGTGTCGAGGTCAATCCGTCGGGTGTTCCAGCCATCGCCACCTTCGATGGATCGACCGTGGGCTCGGTGGAGGTGCGCATCGTGCGGGCGGTCACCGCGAGTCGTCAGGCGCCCACCGGCGTGCGTGAGATCGAGATCGACGACCTGACCCCGCGCCGCACGTTCGCGATTCCCGGCGCGTTGGCCGCGGGGGCCAGTTTCTCCTTCGGCACCATCGCGGAGCGTCGCGCGTGCCTGGTCACCATCAATGAACCCGACTGCTCGGTGTTGCGCATTCGGGCGCCCGAGGAGGAGGGCGGGATGGACCGCACCTTCGTCTCGGCCGCCGCCGATCAGGTGCGGCTCGAAGGCTTGGTGGTTGCGCGAGCCACGCCCGAGGCCGCCCGACTCCTCGAGCCGCTGGGCGGTGGGCTCGAGGTGGGCGCAACCTCGATCTACGGGTTCGACCCCAAGGTGGCCAGCAGGTTCGCCTACGACGGACAACCCAGCACGGCGTGGGTCTCTGACCCCCAGGATCCGAACCCGACTCTGCTGCTGCGCTGGGATTCCCAGCAGGTGATCAGAGGGATCGCCGTGCTGGCCGGGGACAGCAGCCGTGTACCCACCGCGGCCCTCATCCGTGCCGGCAGACGCACTCAGGAGGTGTCGTTGACCGGCGGTGCCGCGCAGTTGACCCAACCGATGCGGCGGCGTTCCCTCGAGATCAGTTTCGTCCGACCACCGGGCGTGGACCGGGTGGTGGTGCCGGAACTGCGGATCCTCGGCCCCGAGATCCTGCGGAGTTTCGATCCCACCACTCCCACCGGCGCTGTGTGCGGCCTGGGTCCGAACCTGGAGATCAACGGGGTGCGGGTGCCGACCCGAGTCAGCGGCACGATGCAAGACGTGGTCCTCGGAACCCCGCTGAGGTTCGAGAGTTGCGCGCTCGAGGGCGTGGACGGCACCGCGGTGCTGACCAATGGCGTCAATCGCCTCCAGGTGCAGCCCACCGCGGAGTTCGACGTGCTGGAGGTGGCCGGGGTCCCCAGCGCCTCGAGCACGACAACGGCCGTTGCTCGGGACGTGGCGACGACCAACTGGAGCGCGAGCCGACGGGTCCTGGAGATCGACTCAGGGGAAGCCTCGCTGATGCACCTCCCCGAGAACTTCAACCCCGGGTGGCAGGCGGAACTCAACGGCAAGACCTTGGTGCCGTTGCGCGTCGACGGTTGGCAACAAGCCTGGGTGGTGCCGGCCGGAGCAGGTGGCGAGATCGTGCTCACCTACGCCCCTCAGCGCCTGTATTCGGTGCTGCTGCCGGTGGGACTGGTCGTGAGTGGGTTGCTGCTGCTCGCAGGTTTGGCAGCGCTCCTGGTTCCACGACTGCAGGGTTCTGCGCGGCGTTCCGAGCGGGGCGGTGGACAGCCGTCGCGTCCGGCAAGGCCGAGACCTTCAGCGCATGAGCGGCGCAGCCACCGGCGTGGGAAGTTCTGGCGAAGGGCGGGGTGGCTGGCGATCCTGGTGCTGCTCGGAGTGCCCGCGCTCATCGGCGCCGCAGTCGGTGCCGCGGTCGGTGGCATCGTCAAGGCGCTGCGAGCGCGCGACGGCGCGACGGCCGCCATGGCCGGGCTCGCGGTGCTCTCGGCGGCCGTGGACGCGCTCCCCGGCAGCAGGTGGGTGGACTCCGCGGGAGACGCGAGCGCCGCGATCGCGGTGGGACTCCTGATCGGTCTGGTGGTCTGGATGCCGACACCCCGACGTGAGGTGGCTCCATGACCTGGCGCAATCGCTCCGGTGCCCTCGCCGCCGTCGTCATCGTGGGGGCGACCCTGTGGCGGGCCGTGCTGGTGGCCTCGTCCTACTTCAACCAGGACGACTTCTATCTCTCAGCCCGCGCCTACGCCGCAGACCTGAACCTGGCGTTCCTGACCCAGGACACCGCCGGTCACGTCAATCCGATGCAGCAGTTGACCTATTGGCTGGTGGCCAGGGCAGCGCCGTACGACTGGCCGGTGGTGGCCACGTTCATCGTCGGCATGCACCTGGTCGGCGCGATCCTGATGTGGCATGTGCTCACCCGTCTGCTCCCAGGGCGATGGGTCCGCATCCCGCTGCTCGTGGTCTTCGTTTCGTCTCCGCTGACGTTGGCGACATCGCTGTGGTGGAGCGCGGCGATGGGTCTGTGGCCGCACGTGCTGATGTCCCTGACGGCCGTGCTCTTCTTGCTGCGGGCCGATCAGAACGCCGGCCGAGGATGGGTCAACGTGCTGGGATGCCTCGCGGCAGTGGTCATGGGTCTGCTCTGGCACGAGCGGGCGGTTCTGATCGCGCCGACCCTGTTCGGGGTGGCTGTGGTCCTCGCCGATGACCACCGCGGCTGGCGCCGGCTCACCGCAGCACTGCGTCGCCACAAGCCACTCTGGGGCAGCCTCGCGCTCCTGCTGCCCGCCTATCTGGTGACCCACTCACTGCTGGCCACTGTCGAGGGTGGCGGAAGCCAGGTTGGGCAGGCGCTGAGGATCTCCTGGAGTTTCGTCGTCGAGAACGTCGTGACCGGGCTCGCCTCGGGTCCGTGGGTGGCCGACCTTCAGGGCGGAGCGGTGCAGCCGCATGCCTGGGTGAGTGTCACCTCGGTCTTCGTGGCGCTCGGACTCGCGGTGCTGCTGGTGCGACGCGGCGGGCCGTCGGCCTGGTGGGCGTTGGTGTTCCTCGCCGGGTATGTCGTTGCCGACCTGGCTCTGGTCCTGGGCGGACGAGGGGGCTTCGGGCGAGTCATCGGGCTCGACCCCCGCTACTCCTCCGACGTGGTCCACGTCGCCGTGCTGGCCGCTGCCCTGGGTCTGCGCGGTTCGCCGCGGCACTTCGGGCTCGCCTTCGAACGGGCGGTCACATGGACGCGGGTCCGCACCATCGCACTGACCATCGGGACCGCCGCCTACCTCGTCGGCGCGGCGTTCGGCACGGCGCAACTGGTGCCGCACTTCCAGAACCAGGCCGACCGCGAGTACGTCACCACATTCAGGGCCGACCTGGCCGCCGACCCCACCGTGACCCTGGTGGACGATCTGCTCCCGGCAGAGGTCGTGCTGCCGTTGGTGGGGGAGGACTCGACGCTCTCGCGCGTGTTCGCGCCGCTCCCCGAAGCGCCCCCCTTCGACCAGCCTTCGCCGCGCTTGCGCCGCGCGGATGAGACCGGCCGGTTGCTTCCGCTCGTTCTCGCCGGAGCCATCCCGATGAAACCCGGACCCGTGGAGGACTGCGGCTACGCGGTCCGGACCGCGCCGATGCGGGTCGAACTGCTGGTCGACCTGGCGGCGGCCTTCGTCATGCGCGTCGGCTACTTCACCGACACCGAGTCGACCGTCGAGGTTTCCGCCGGCCCATGGCAGACGCAGTTCCTCGCGCGCACCGGACCCAACGAGATATGGATTCCGGTTCCTGCGGAGGCCGGCGACGTCGACGCCATCACGTTCTCGGCGGCACCCGGCGTGGTGGTGTGTGTGGCCAGCCTCGAGGCCGGTCTGCCGGTCGCTAGCGAGGAGTGATGAGTCGCGCTCGGATCGCGGACGCCGCGCTCACCCTTGCCGTGACAGTGCTCGTCCTCGGACCGGTGCTGGTGTCGCGGGGGTACGCGCTGCGCGGCGACATGGTCTTTGTTCCACAGCAGCCGTGGAAGGACGCGTGGCTCGGTCTCGACGGTGCCGCGCCACGCTTCGTCCCCGGCGACGCGGTGCTCTCTGTCGCCACGGCCGCGATTCCAGGTGACGTGCTGCAGAAGGTGATCTTGGCGGGGGCGTTCCTGTTGGGGGGCATCGGTGCCGCGCGACTGGTCGGCCACGCCGCGGCTCCCGGCCGCGCCGCCGCCATCGTCCTGTTCCTGTGGAACCCCTGGGTCTTTGAGCGCCTCGCCATCGGACAGTGGGGTTCGCTGGTGGGGTACGCGACGCTGCCAGCGGTCGTGCTGGCTGCGGTGGCGATGCGCGAGCACGGCATGAGTCAGTGGCCGCGTCTGGCGCTGTGGCTGGCCTTCGCGGCGCTGTGGTCGCCGGCATCCGCGACGACAGCCGCGGCGGTCGCGCTGTGCGTGGTCGCGACGGGTCGACGGCTTCGTCCCACGCTGGTGACCCTCGCGCTGGCGACGGCGGTGAGCCTGCCCTGGCTCGTGCCGTCGCTGGTCAGTGCTGGGCGGCTCTCGGCCGCCGGGGATCAGTTCGGGGCCTTCGCGGCGCGGGCCGAATCGCCGGCCGGGCTGGTGGCGAGTCTCGCGTCGCTGGGTGGGATCTGGAAGAGCTCGGTGGTTCCGGCGGAGCGCACCATGGCGCTGATCGTCCTCATCTCGTGCCTCACCACGGCCCTGGCTCTGCTCGCGCTCTGGCGCCGACGAGCAGCCGAGGATTCCGCTTTGCGTCGGACGACCATCGGGCTGGGCGTACTGGCGCTCCTGTGTCTCCTGGTGGCCCTGCTGCCGGCCATCCCCGCGGTGAGCGGTGCCTTCGACGCGGCGGCGCGCCGGGTGCCGCTGGTGGGAGCACTCCGAGACGGGCACCGCTACCTGGGTGCCGCCGTGCTCGTGTTGTTGCCGGGGATCGCCGCGGTCGCCGATGGGATCTGGGACCGGGGCGTGCGGGGCCGAGAGGCCTTGCGCGCACTCGCGGTTGTGGTGGTCGCGCTGCCGGTGCTCTGCCTGCCCTCGATGGCCTGGGGTCTCGGTGGCCAACTGCGACCGGTGTCCTATCCGCAGGAGTGGTTCACCGTCGCCGAGGTCGTGGAGACCGACGTCTCGGCGCGCGGCGGAGCCACCGTGGTGCTGCCGTGGCGAGGGACCTATCGGGGCTTCGAATGGAACCGGTTCCGTCCGGTGCTCGATCCGGCTCCGCGCTTCTTCGCCGGCGAGGTCCTCATCGACGACCGGGTCTTCTTGGACGATCGGGTCCTCGACCATGAATCGGCACGACTCCGGTCGCTGTCGGCGGCTCTGGAGGCGGACGACGCGCCCGCGCGACTGCGCGAACTCGGGGTCGCCAGGGTCCTGGTCGAGAAGGACAACGGAGCTCTCGACGCCGCCATTCCACGCGGACAGGTCCTCCACGACGGCCCCGGTTTGCGCGTAGTTTCCTTGGGGGATCCTCTCGAAGCGGAGGGACTGTCCTCCTCGGCTCGGGGCGCCATCTATGCCGGAAGTGGGCTAGCCGGGCTGGTCTGCCTGATCGCGGTTGGGTGGATTGGGCGCCGTCAGGTGTAAGGTGACAGCCGTTACGACTCTGGGAGGGGTTTTCATGAATACAGCTATTGCGGGGGCAGTCGGCGGGGCGCTGGCTCTATTCACGATGATCGGCGGGGTTTCCGCCTACAACGGCGACCCACAAGGTGTCGCACAGAACAGCCTCTACTCATACGCAGACAACTGACAGCGCTTTCGCGCTCTCAGACTGCTGTCGGATCGACGACGTCGATGCAGCTCATCATCCCTGCGTACAACGAACAGGCGCGGCTTCCGCACACCCTGGCCGCGTTGCGTACCTACCTGCTCTCGGCCCGAGAGTCCGCTGGTCCGGTCGAGGTCATCGTCGTTGACAACGCCAGCACCGACGACACGGCCGAGGTGGCTCGCGCAGCGAGTTCCAAGGCCATGCCGGTGCGCGTGGTGGCGTGTGAGACCAAGGGCAAGGGCGCCGCGGTGCGAGCCGGTATGGCCTACACCACCGCGGACGTGGTGGGATTCATGGATGCCGACTGCGCAACCGATCTCGTGGCCCTGGTCGAGGGCAACCGCCTCCTGGCCGCCGGAGCCGATGTGGCCATCGCCTCGCGAGCGGTCGCCGGCTCCATCACGACCGAGCGCCACAGCCGTGCGCGCGCTTGGGGAGCGGCGCTGTATCGACGCTGCACGCAACGGATCGCACCCGGCATCGCCGACACCCAGTGCGGCTTCAAACTCTTCCGAGGCGACCTGGCACGTCGAGTATTCGCCGACACCGGATCCGACGGGTTCTCCTTCGATGTCGAGGTTCTCGGCCGCGCTCAGCGCCGCGGTGCCCGGATCGTGGAGTTCCCAGCGGTGTGGGAGGACGTCCCGGGATCGACGTTCGTCCCGATGTGGCATGGCGCCTCGACGTTTTGGGAACTGGCGATGATCGCCCGCAAGTTGCGCCGCACGCCGGCCACGGTGCGGGTGGCCACTCCGTTGCTGGAGTCGCCGCTGCGCCTTGAGCGTGCCGCCGAGGGGTGAGTTCGAGACCCACCACGGATCCCAGGGAGAGGGACCTCGTGGGCGCCGGCATCGTGCTGGTCAACTGGCGAGACCCCTGGCACCACCTGGCCGGCGGGAGCGAGCGCTACGCGTGGCAGTTCGCGCTCGCGCTGAGGGAGGCCGGGGCCAACGTGGAGTTCTGGACCGCGCGCGATCGTGGCCAGGTCGCGCGCGAGGTGCGGCAGGGCATCGCCCTGCGGCGACGCGGGGGTCGCTACGCCTTCTACGGACGAGCGCTCGCGGGGCTGTTGTGGCGCCGAGTGCGGCGCCGCGCCCCCGACCTCGTCGTCGACATGGACTGCGGGATCCCGGTCTTCAGCCCCCTGGTGCTCAGCCGCGACACGCCGGTGCTGCTGGTGATCCACCACGTGCACCAGGAGCAGTTCCGTACGGCCATGCGCAGGCCCCTCTCGGACCTGGGTCGGTTCCTGGAGGCGCGGGCGATGCCGCGGGTCTATCAGGGGGCCTCGACCGTTGCCGTCTCGGATTCCACGGTGGGGGAGTTGCGCAGCCAGCTCGGGTGGAGCGGACCAGTCCAGGTCCTGCACAACGGCACCGACCCCGTTGCGACCCCCGCCGGGCTAGACCATGAGCCGGAGCTGGAACGTGTCCTCGTCTTCGGTCGCATGGTCGCTCACAAGCGCGTCGACCAGGTTCTGCGCGCCATCGCCGAGGTGCGACCCGGCCGACCCCAGTTGCGTGCGGATCTGGTGGGAACCGGACCGGAGATCGCCAGGCTCACCGCTCTGATCACCGATCTCGGACTCGACGACATCGTGGAGGTCCATGGCTTCGTGGCCGAGGACGCCAAGGCCGAGATCCTGGGACGCGCGCGTGTGCACGTGTGTGCCTCGGATGCCGAGGGCTGGGGTCAGGTGGTGTTGGAGGCTGCGGCGCACGGCATCCCGACCCTGGGGCGCGACGTGCCCGGGGTTCGTGACTCGGTCAAGGACGGCCGGACGGGGTGGCTGATCCCCGAGCCGACCACGGGCCGCGGGTCCCGCCTCGTCGAGGACCTCGCCGCAGGGATCGAGGCGTCGCTCGACCGACTGGGGGAGCCGGCGGAGCGGGTGCGGATAGCCGAACAGTGCCGGGCCTGGTCGGCCGAATTCGGCTGGGACCGGATGCGTCGCGAAGCGGTTCACCTCGCCGCGTCCACACTGCGAACCACCGGGTGACTCCCGGGGCGGCGATTTGTTCATGTGGCCAGATCGTTGCCGTTTCGAGGTAGGTGGCGTACGTCACTCCTGCTAGTGTCCCGACCGGGTATCGCGTTGACCTTTGTGGGGGGCGCGTGAAAAGAGGGAGAAACATTATGCGTCGTCTACTGGGGCCGATCCTGGTTGGCATCGGAGCTTTTCTGGTGGTGATCGGGGTACTGGCGAGGTTCTATGCCTATCCCGCACTCGCCGTTGCGCCGATCGATCAAAACAGCGTGACCAATCTCGAGGCCAAGGGCGCCACGATCTTGGACCTCTCGACCTTCCGTGAGGTGACCACTGACATGTCGGTGGTCAACCGCACCGTGGGCGATGTCAAGGCCTCTGAAGACGCCGGCGACAACACCCGGGTCTGGGCGGGCACCACGTCCTACCGCGACCAGATCGGCAACATCCGCTCGCGCAGCGCCGAGCGCTACGCCTTCGATGCCCACACCGGTGAAGCGATCAACTGCTGCGGCAGCTTCGTGGAGACCACCGAGGGTGAACGCGTCGAGGTCAAGCGCAGCGGCCTGATCAGCAAGTACCCCTTCGGTACCGAGCAGAAGGACTACAAGTTCTGGGACGGCACCTTGGGTCAGGCGGTGACGACCAAGTTCGTCAAGGAGTCCGAGATCGAGGGTCTCAAGGTCTACGAGTTCCGCTACGAGGTGCCGACCACCACGGTGAGCACCCGCGAGATCCCGCCGTCGTTGATCGGTAGTGACGCCACCGAGGCGATCGTGGCCGACGTGCAGTATTCGACGATCACGACGCACTGGGTCGAACCGACCACCGGTGTCGTCATCGACCGGGTCTCCGAGACCCAGAACACCCTCGCCGTCGACGGCGAGACGGTGATCACGACCTCCGGTGGCGAGTTCTCCTACACCGACCAGCAGGTCAAGGACAACGTCGAGGAATACAAGGGCAAGGCGACCTCGCTGAACCTGGTCCACACCACGGTCCCGCTCGTCGGGCTGATCCTCGGCCTGTTGTTGATCGCGGGCGGCGTGCTGCTGACGCGCCGCAACGCCTCGACCGAGGGCTGAGGCGGACCCGAACTAGTTCGGCGCGGCGAGTCCGGCGCTGGTGAAGATCACCAGTTGCCGGACGAACTGCGGGTCCAGGCCGTCCTCGGTGAGTGGCCGGCGGTAGCCCGCCAGATCGGCGCAGGCCAGCACGCTGAGCATCGAGAACATGGCGATGTCGACCCGCTGGAAGCGGTCGGTGCCGTCCAGGTGTGGCAACACCCGGTCCAGTGCCTGCGTGTAGAGCTCGGTGACGCTGTGTTCGCGGCCCGCCACGCCGCGGGCCCAGATCGGGTCATCGGCCAGCGCCAACGAGGTGAACA
>JBFIDC010000096.1:0-10313 GCA_041581495.1 Nocardioides sp.
AATGGGGGAAATGATTCGTCGGAGCACGCCGTGCTAACTGTGCTGACCACCACAAGGTTATGGCGGTCGTCACATGAATCTGACACGCGTCAGTTCGCCAGCGCGCGGTTTCGACTGGCCCTAGATGTACCCGGCACGGACGTTGGTGACGGTGCGGGTCTTGTGAAAGGGGAGAACCTCCCGGCTTAGTGGAGATGTCTAAGTCATCCGCTCGCCCAGGAGGTCCTCGTGGCCCACGCTAACGCTCGTTTGAATCTGCACGGCCGTCGTCTGCTCGTCTCACGCGTGATCGACGATGGCAGACCGGTCGCCCATGTCGCCAAGGAACTCGGCGTCTCGCGCCAGTGCGCTCACCGTTGGGTCGCCCGGTTCCGAGCCGAAGGCGACGCCGGCCTGCACGACCGGTCCTCACGCCCGCACCGCTGCCCCCGACGCACACCCCACGACGTGGAGCAACGAGTGCTCGAGCTCCGTCACGACGAACGGCGGGGACAGGACTGGATCGGCCCCGAGCTCGGCCTTGCTCCGCGGACGGTCTCGGCGATCCTGCGCCGCCACCGAGTGCCGTACCTGCGTGAGTGCGACCCCCTGACCGGCGAGGTGATCCGTGCCTCGAAGACCACCACCGTGCGCTACGAGCGGCCCGCGCCCGGAGACCTGATCCACATCGACGTCAAGAAGGTCGGGAAGATCCCCGACGGCGGCGGCTGGAAAGCCCACGGGCGTGGCGAGCGACCGGCCAACAAGCGTGGCCTGGGCTACGACTACGTCCACGCCGCCGTCGATGACCACTCCCGACTTGCCTACGCGGAGGTCCTGCCCGACGAGCAAGGCCCCACCTGTGCGCAGTTCCTGCTGCGCGCCAACGAGTTCTTCGCAGGTCACGGCATCACCGTTCGTGAGGTCATCAGCGACAACGCCCTGAACTACACCCGCTCGCGCGAGTTCAAGAACGCCATCGCCGCACTGGGCGCCAAACACCTCACCATCAAGGCGCACTGCCCCTGGCAGAACGGCAAGGTGGAGCGCTTCAACCGCACCCTGCAAATCGAATGGGCCTACCGGCAAGTCTTCCTCAGCAATACCGACCGCACCGCAGCACTGGCGCCCTGGCTGAACTTCTACAACACTCGACGACGCCACTCAGCCATCGGAGGACACCCCCCGATCAGCCGCCTGTCATGAACGTGTCAGCCGAGTACATCTAGAAGATGATGTCGCCGGACTTGCGGCGGCTGCGCAGGAGTTGGAGCGCCTCGTCGAGGATGTCTGCGGCTTCCTTGTCGGAGCGACGCTCCTTCACGTAGGCCAGGTGAGTCTTGTAGGGCTCGTTCTTGGGAGCCGGCGGCGGGTTCTCCGAATCCAGGCTCGCGGGAAGACCGCAGCGCGGGCAGTCCCACGTCTCGGGGGCCGCGGCCTCGACCGCGAAGGTGATCACGGAGCGGTGCTCATGGGCGCAGAAGTAGGTCACTGCCTGACGCGGTGCCGCCTCGCCTCGCTCGGCCTCGCCCATGGGACCCGCACCGACCCGGCTACCCCGGATCGCACTACCGCCACCAGCCATCGTCGTCCCTCGGTCTCGTCAGCTCTGGTATGCCAGCAGCAGGCCAAGGGCGATCACGCAGGCGAACCAGATGCCGCCGATGCCCACCGTGAGCCGGTCCAGGTTGCGCTCGGCAACCGATGATCCGCCCAGCGAACTGGAGACGCCGCCGCCGAACATGTCGGAGAGTCCGCCGCCACGACCCTTGTGCAGGAGCACGAGAAGGATCATGAGGAGGCTGGCTGCCATCAGGACGACAGTGAAGAAGATGTCCACGGTCGAGAATCCTACGTCAGGGTTGGGCGATCACTCACAGGGGTGATCACAGCGCAGGCATGTCATAGAACCGGCAGATACCACCGAACTCGTCCGCGTCGAGGCTGGCGCCCCCGACCAGAGCGCCGTCCACGTCGACCTCGGCCATGATGCCCGCGATGTTGGACGCCTTCACCGAGCCCCCGTAGAGAATGCGGACGCCGTCGGCTGCGGCGTCTCCGAAGGCCTCACGCACCTGCCCGCGCAGCGCCTGGCACACCTCCTGGGCGTCCTGCGGTGTCGCCACCTCGCCGGTGCCGATCGCCCAGACCGGTTCGTAGGCGATCACCAGACCGGCGACCTGCTCGGGTGTGAACCCCGCGAGGGAGCCCTCGACCTGCGCCATGGTGAACGGCACGTGCTCACCCGCCTGTCGCACCTCGAGGCCCTCGCCCACGCACACGATGGGAGTCATGCCGGCCGCAAGCGCCTTGTGAGCCTTGGCGTTGACCGTTTCGTCGGTCTCGCCGTGGTGTTCGCGGCGCTCGGAGTGTCCGACGACCACATAGGAGCAACCCAGCTTGGTCAGCATCGATGCCGAGATCTCGCCGGTGAAGGCGCCGGAGTCGTGTGCCGAGACATCCTGGGCGCCGTAGCGGATCGAGAGTCGGTCGCCATCGACCAGGGTCTGCACCGAACGGATGTCTGTGAACGGAGGAACGACCACGACCTCGGCGTCCGCGTAGTCGTGCTTCTTGTCCGCCAGGGTCCACGCCAGCTTCTGAACCAGAACCACCGCCTCCTGGTGGTTGAGGTTCATCTTCCAGTTGCCTGCCATCAAGGGCGTGCGAGTGGTGGTCACGGATCAATCCTCCAGTACGTCGATGCCGGGCAGGGTCTTGCCTTCGAGGAACTCCAGGCTGGCGCCTCCGCCGGTGGAGATGTGCCCGAAGGCATCATCGGCGAAGCCCAGGGTGCGCACGGCCGCGGCCGAGTCTCCACCGCCGACCACCGAGAGGCCCCCTCGTGTGGTGACCTCGGTCAGTGCCTGTGCCACCGCGCGGGTTCCCTCGGCGAAGGCAGGGGTCTCGAAGACCCCCATGGGCCCGTTCCAGAACACGGTCGCCGACTCGGCGATCACCTCACCGAACAATCGGCCCGACTCGGGGCCGATGTCGAGGCCCAGCGCATCCTCCGGGATCGCAGCTGCCGAGACGACCACCGCCTGCGGGTCCCGGTCGGCCGAGGGGAACGCGGTGTCGACCACGATGTCGGTCGGCAACACGATGCGGACCCCGGCCGTAGCGGCCCGTTCGAGGTAGCCCTTGCAGGCCTCGATCTGGTCCTGCTCGAGCAGGCTCTTGCCCACGGGGTGCCCCTGGGCCGCCAAGAAGGTGAAGACCATCCCGCCGCCGATGAGGAGGGCGTCGGCGCGCTCGATCAGGTTGTCGATCACCCCGAGCTTGTCGGAGACCTTCGAACCACCCAATACGACCGAGTACGGCCGGGTGGGGCTCTGGGTGAGTCGCCGCATCACGTCGAGTTCGGTCGCGACCAACCCACCCATGGCGTGCGGGAGGCGCTGGGCAACGTCGAAGACCGAGGCCTGCTTGCGGTGGACCACTCCGAACCCGTCGCTGACGAACGCGTCGGCGAGGGCCGCCAGTTGATCGGCGAAGACACCCCGCTCCGCATCGTCCTTGCTGGTCTCGCCGGGGTTGAACCGCACGTTCTCCAGCACCGCGACCTGGCCGTCGCCGAGACCGGCGACGACTGCTTGGGCTGACTCACCCACCGTGTCAGTGGCGAACGCGACCTCGTGCCCGAGCAACTCGCCGAGCCGCTTCGCCACCGGACGCAGGCTGAAGCGCTCCTCGGGCGCGCCCTTGGGGCGACCCAGGTGAGCGGTCACGATGACCCTGGCACCTGCCGACGACAACGCCTGGATCGTGGGCAGACTCGCCCGGATCCTGCCTTCGTCGGTGATCAGTGGGCCATCGAGTGGAACGTTGAGGTCCGATCGGACGAGGACGCGCTTGCCGCTGACCTCACCCAGGGACGAGTACTCCCCCACCTCAGGCCCTAGAGGGTCTTGCCGACGTACTCGATCAGGTCAGCGAGGCGGTTGGAGTAGCCCCACTCGTTGTCGTACCAACCGACGACCTTGACGTGGTTGCCGATGACCTTGGTCAGGGGCGCGTCGAAGATGCAGGACGCCGGGTCGGTCACGATGTCGCTGGAGACGATCGGGTCGGTGGAGTACTTCAGGAATCGGCCGTCCGCGGCCTTCTGCACCGCGGCGTTGACCTCCTCGACCGAGGTTTCGCGGCCCGCCTCGAAGGTGAGGTCGGTGGCCGAACCCGTGGGGGTCGGAACCCGGAGGGCGTAGCCATCGAGCTTGCCCTTCAACTCGGGCAGCACCAGACCGATGGCCTTGGCGGCACCGGTCGAGGTGGGCACGATGTTGATCGCAGCGGCGCGGGCCCGACGCGGGTCCTTGTGGATGTTGTCCAGCAGGTTCTGGTCGGCGGTGTAGGCGTGAATCGTGGTCATCAGGCCCTTGACGATGCCGAACTCGTCGTTGAGCGCCTTGGCCATCGGCGCCAGGCAGTTGGTGGTGCAGGACGCGTTGGAGATGACGGTGTGTGCCGCGGGGTCGTAGTCGGCGTGGTTGACGCCCATCACCACCGTGAAGTCCTCGTTGGAGGCCGGTGCGGAGATGATCACCTTCTTGGCGCCACCCGAATCGACGTGTGCACGGGCCTTGGTGGCGTCGGTGAAGAAGCCGGTGGACTCGACGACGACGTCGACACCAAGGTCGCCCCACTTGAGGGCGGCAGGGTCACGCTCGGAGAAGGTCTTGACCGCTTGCTCGCCGATGTAGATCGCGCTGTCGTCCGAGGTCACCTCGGCGTCGAGGCGCCCCAGGATCGAGTCGTACTTGAGCAGATGCGCCAATGAGGCGTTGTCGGTCAAGTCGTTGACGCCGACGATCTCGATGTCGAGACCGGAGGCTCGAACGGCGCGGAAGAAGTTGCGGCCAATGCGGCCGAAGCCGTTGATGCCAACGCGAACAGTCACTGAGGTTGCTCCCTGGGTCGTCTTGAACGTGCAACACGACCCTATCGGTGACTCGCCAGTAGGCGAATCCGACGTCCGTCAGGCGTCGTCGGCGAGCATCTCTGGAGTCAAGGAGGACTCCGTGTCGGGAATGCCGAGGTCCTCGGCACGACGGTCGGCCATCGCGAGGAGTCGGCGGATGCGACCCGCGATGGCGTCCTTGGTGAGCACGGGGTCGTGCAGTTGGCCCAACTCTTCGAGGGATGCCTGTTTGTGCTCCAGGCGCAGATTGCCCGCCTGACGGAGATGATCCGGGATCTCGTCGGCCAGGATCTCCAGCGCGCGCTCCACGCGGGCACCTGCGGCGACCGCCGCCCGCGCCGACCGGCGCAGGTTGGCGTCGTCGAAGTTGGCCAGTCGGTTGGCAGTGGCCCGGACCTCGCGACGCATCCGACGCTCCTCCCAGGCCATCAGCGACTCGTGGGCACCGAGCCGGGTCAGGAGTTGGCCGATGAGGTCACCGTCGCGCAGGACGACTCGATCGACCCCGCGGACCTCTCGCGCCTTGGCCGGAATGCCGAGACGACGAGCGACGCCCACCAGGGCCAGGGCCGCTTCGGGCCCGGGGCAGGTCACCTCGAGGCTGGACGAGCGGCCGGGTTCGGTCAGCGAACCGTGCGCGAGGAACGCTCCGCGCCACGCGGCCACCGCGTCGCAACCGCCACCCGAGACCACCGCCGGCGGCAAGCCGCGAACCGGGCGGCCACGTTGGTCGAGCAGTCCGGTCTGGCGGGCCAGTGCCTCGCCGTCCTTGACGACGCGCACCAGATAGCGGCTCCCCTTGCGGATGCCGTTGCCCTGCACCATCACGACATCGGAGTCGTGGCCATAGACCTCGGCCACGTCGGTACGCAGTCGTCGGGCCGCGGCGCCGGTGTCGAGTTCAGCCTCGACGACGATCTTGCCGTTGACGATGTGCAGTCCGCCGGCGAAGCGGAGCATCGTCGCGACCTCGGCCTTGCGGCAGCATGTCTTGGTCGTCTGGGTGTTGGCCAGTTCGGATTTCACCTGTGCCGTCATCGCCATGGGGCGATCCTCGCACGCACGTCAATCACCCTCTACCCATGGGATTGGCCCAGGGATTGATCAGCGGATCGGTCGGCCATGACCGCAGCCAGGGCTCGGGCCAACTTGCGCGGGTGGTGGCAGGAACTGCCCGGATGCTCGCTGACATCGTGGACCGCGAGGTTCGCACCGGAGGCCTCGACCACGTGCGCGAGGTCGGCGAGTTCATCGGGCGATCCCGACGAATCCACCAGCACGGTGTGCACCACGAGGTCAGGGGCATGCGAGGCGAGCGCCGCCAGGTGGTCGGCCGGACCGAACCCGGGGGTCTCGCCCTCCTCGTCGACCAGGTTGAGCACCACGATCACCCGGGCATCAGCCCTCACGATGGCCCGACGCAGTTCGGGCACCATCAGGTGGGGAATCACCGAGGTGAACCACGACCCGGGACCCAGCACGAGCCAGTCCGCAGCCGCGATGGCGTCGATGGCTGCCGGCGCCGCGGGCGGGTCCGCGGGCACCAGGGCGATCGTGTCGATGACACCGTCGGTGGTGGCGATCTCGACCTGTCCGCGGACGTTCGTGAGCGCGTCAGGGTCGGCGGGGACCAGCCCGCGCACCTGGGCGGTGATGTCCATGGGAGTCAGCGCCATCGGCAGCACCCGTCCGGTCGCGCCCAGCAGCCGACCGACGTAGTCGAGAGCCTCGACGTGGTCTCCCATGAGCTCCCACAGCCCGACGATGAGCAGGTTCCCGACCACGTGTCCGTTCATCTCACCGTTGCCGGCGAACCGGTGCTGAAGCAGCTTGGACCAGGTCTCCCCCCACTCGTCGTTGCCGCACAGCGCCGCCAACGCCATTCGGAGGTCACCGGGTGGAAGCACGCCGAACTCGCCCCGCAGGCGACCCGACGATCCGCCGTTGTCGGCGACCGTCACCACAGCCGTGAGTTCGTCGACGACCAGTTCATCGACCAGGTGCCGCAGCGCCGAGAGGGAGGCGAACAGTCCGTGCCCACCACCGAAGGCGACCACGGACTGCGCCAACTCGCGGTGATCCGGTGGAATCAGCGACATCACTCGCGCCCCAGGTCGCGGTGGACGGCGCGGGCGTCGAGTCCGCGGGCGGTGAGCCGCGCCACCAGTTCTTCGGACATCGCGACGCTGCGGTGCTTGCCCCCTGTGCAACCGATCGCGACCTGGGCGAAGCGCTTCCCTTCGCGCAGGTACCCCTCGGCCACACCCGCGATCAGGTCCGCGTAGGCCTGGAGGAACTCCGCGGCGCCGGGCTGGTTGAGGACGTAGGAGGACACGTTCGCGTCCTTGCCACTGAGGGCCCGAAGCTCAGGCACCCAGTACGGGTTCGGCAGGAAGCGCATGTCGGCCATGTAGTCGGCATCGACCGGGATGCCGTACTTGAACCCGAAGCTCACCACGCTGATCCGCAAGCGCACGGTCTCGGGAGTCCCGAACTCCTCGGCGATCCGATCGGTGAGCTGATGCACGTTGAGCGCGGAGGTGTCGATCACGAGGTCGGCGTCTCCGCGCAGCCCGGCGAGCACCGCGCGCTCACGCTGGAGCCCGTCGAGCAAGCGCCCCGACCCCTGCAGCGGGTGCGGCCGACGTGCGGCCTCCTGACGGCGTACGAGCACCTCATCGGTGGCCTCGAGGAACACCAGGGTGGCGTGCCTGCCGGTGACGCCGTGAGCGAGATTGGCTTGGAGGGAGTCGAAGAAGGCACCCGAGCGCACGTCGACGACCACCGCGATCGGCTGTTGTGGCCCGCGACTGGCGTCGACCAACTCGACGACCGACTTGAGCAGGCTCGACGGCAGGTTGTCGACGACGTAGAAGCCGAGATCCTCCAACTCCTTGGCCGCTGTGCTTCGGCCGGCTCCGGTCATCCCGGTGACGACGACGAGCTCCCCTGTGGTCATGACTCGATCTCTCCCGTTGCTGTGTTGACCGAGGCGCCCGGCCGAGCGCCGGCGCTCACCACGGCCTCCTTGATGGCTCCGGCGGTGCGTTGCCCGATGCCGGGGACGGCGGCGATGTCGTCTGCGCTGGCCTCGCGCAGCTTCTTGAGGGACCCGAAGTGCTTGAGCAGCGACTTGCGGCGGACCTCACCCAGGCCTGGGACCTCATCGAGCAGACTCTCCACCATCGACTTCGAGCGCCGCGACCGGTGGTGGGTGATGGCGAACCGGTGCGCCTCGTCTCGGATCCGTTGGAGCAGATAGAGACCCTCGGAGGAACGGCGCAGGATGACCGGGTC
The DNA here is from genome assembly GCA_041581495.1 of Nocardioides sp. GTDB lineage: Bacteria > Actinomycetota > Actinomycetes > Propionibacteriales > Nocardioidaceae > Nocardioides. The sequence continues at coordinate 8,198 of JBFIDC010000096.1, forward strand.
CTCCTGCCCCGGCAGCCACACCTCTTCGAGCCGCTTGGCCAGGCCGCAGATGGGGATGTCGTCGATGCCGAGCTCGTCGAGGGCGCGCTGGGCGGCGCCCACCTGAGGTGCCCCACCGTCGACGACCACCAGCCCGGGCGCGTAGGCGAACTTGCGGGGACGACCCGTATCCGGATCGACCAGCATCGGCCCATGGGACTCGTCGCCGGGTCGGAATTCAGACTTCGCCTGCTCATCGAGCAGCCGCCGGAACCGCCGGGTGATGACCTCGTGCATCGAGGCCACATCGTTTTGGCCTTCGACGTCGCGAATCACGAACCGGCGGTACTCGCCCTTGCGCGCCAGCCCGTCCTCGAAGACCACCATCGAGGCCACCACCTCGGTGCCCTGGAGGTTGGAGACGTCGTAGCACTCGATGCGCAACGGCACCTCGTCGAGAGCGAGAGCCTGCTGGATCTCTTCCAAGGCTTGGTTGCGCGTGGTCAGGTCGCTGGCGCGCTTGGTCTTGTGCAGCGCCAGTGATTGGCCGGCGTTGCGGGCGACCGTCTCTTGCAGCGTCTTCTTGTCGCCGCGCTGAGGAACCCGGATCCGCACCTTGGAACCGCGCAGGTCGCTGAGCAGAGCCTCGAAGGTCGCTACGTCCGGCGGCAGGTCGGGCACCAAGATCTCGCGTGGGATGGCCTCGGCCTCGGCACCGGCATAGAGCTGAAGCAGGAAGTCCTCGATGAGTTCGGCGGTCCCACCCTCATCGACGCGGTCGGCGACCCAACCCCGCTGCCCGCGCACCCGGCCGCCGCGGACATAGAAGATCTGCACCGCGACCTCGAGGGGGTCCTCGGCCAGCGCCACCACGTCGGTGTCGGCTCCGTCACCCAGGACGATCGCCTGCTTCTCCAGGGCCCGGTTGAGGGCACCGAGATCATCACGCAGCCGGGCCGCGCGTTCGTAGTCCTCGGCCTCCGAGGCGGCGTACATCTGCTTCTCGATGCGGCGGATGAACGGTTTGGTCTGGCCCGCCATGAAGTCGCAGAAGTCATCGACGATCTCGCGGTGCTCCTCGGCGGTCACGTTGCCGACGCAGGGCGCCACGCACTTGCCGATGTAGCCCAGCAGGCAGGGCCGTCCGATCTGACCGGAGCGTTTGAACACGCCGTTGCTGCACGAGCGCATCGGAAAGACCCTCAGGAGGATGTCGACCGTCTCGCGGATCGCCCAGGCGTGACCGTAGGGACCGAAGTAGCGGGTGCCCTTGCGTTTGGCGCCCCGGCCCACCATCACCCGCGGGTACTCCTCGCCGAGGGTGACCGCCAACCAGGGATAGGACTTGTCGTCGCGATACTTCACGTTGAAGCGCGGGTCGAACTCCTTGATCCAGGAGTACTCGAGTTGCAGCGCCTCGACCTCGGTGTTGACCACCGTCCACTCGACGCTCGCCCCGGTGGTGACCATGGCGGCGGTGCGTTGGTGCAGGTTGCCGATGTCTTGGAAGTAGGACGACAGTCGGGAACGCAGGTTCTTGGCCTTGCCGACGTAGATCACGCGCCCGCGCGCGTCGCGGAACCGATACACACCCGGCTGGGTCGGGATGGATCCCGGCTCGGGGCGGTAGCTGACCACACCCCAACCCTACGGGCGAGGACGGACAGAGCCGGGCGTCAGGCCAGGCTGATCGAATCGCCGTCGACGGTGATGGCGATCTCGCTCAGCGGCGAAGTAGCCGGCCCGCCGAGCACCGAGCCGTCCGTGATCGAGAACTTGCTGCCGTGGCAGGGGCAGTTGATGCTGCCGCCCGAGACCGAGGCGACCTGACAACCCTGGTGGGTGCAGGTGCTGGTGAACGCCTTGAAGTCACCGTCGGTCGGTTGGGTCACCACCACTTGGGCGTCAGCGAAGATCGAACCGCCGCCCACTTCGATGTCGGCGGTGGAGGTCAGCGCACCCTCGCCGCCGGACGGCGCGTCGCCGGTGGGGGTCGCTTCACCGGTGGCCGGGTCGGCCGCGGTGTCGGGTTCCGCGTCGTCACCGCAGGCGGCGAGCAGGGGCAGGCTGAGGCCGGCGGCGGTGGCCGCACCGGTGATGACGCGTCGGGATACCTGGGTCATGACATGGGAGCCTA
>JBFIDC010000097.1:0-10304 GCA_041581495.1 Nocardioides sp.
CCGCGTTACAGCCCGGACGGGGCCAGGGCGGTGGGGGTGAAGCGAATCGGGAAGCTGATCGCCCCGGTGTTGCCCGAGACCGGCAACCACTTGCCGGGCCCGTCGGGGCGGGCACCGGGCATCCGCCGGGCCAGCAGCGGCAGCGCCACCGCCATGTCGGTGCGGGCCACGAAGTGGCCGAGACAATGATGGACGCCGGCGCCGAAGCCGTGGTGCGGCGCCCGGTCGGTGGCGGTGATGTCGAACCTCGGGTCGGGGACGGCGCGCGGGTCGGTGCCGGCCGCATGGGAGAGGACCTGCACGATGCCCCCGGCCGGGATGTGGAGGCCGCCCAGGTCGACGTCCTCGATGGCCTCTCTGGTCACCCAGGTGACAGTCGGGTTCACCCGCATCACCTCCTCGACGGCTGGTCCGCCGAGGTCGGGTCGCTCGCCGAGCAGGCTCCACTGGTCCGGGTGCTCGAGCAGGGTCTGCAGGGCCAACCCGAGTTGATTGCGGGTGGTCTCCATGCCGGCGAACGCGAGGAACACCAGTGCCACGGAGAGCTCCCGCTCGGTGAGGCGGTCTCCGTCATCGGAGGCCTGGACCAGCGTGGTGACCAGGTCGTCGCGGGGGTTCACACGCCGATCCGCGACCACCTCGTCGACATAGGCGCTCAGGCCGGCCAGCGCGGCCTCGATTCTGGGCACCTCACGCCCGACGTTGATGGAGAACGACGCGCCGAGGTCGTCGGCCCAGTGGGCGACCTGGGGCCACTGATCCTCCGGCAGGCCGAGCAGCAGACAGATGATGCGGGCGGCATAGGGCTCGGCGAACTCGGAGACGAACTCGACCCGGCCGCGTGCGGCGAACCCGTCGATCAACTCGTTGGCCAGTGCCTGGAACCGGGGTCGCATCGCGGCGATCGTCTTGTTGCGGAACGCCGGCACGAGCAGGCGTCGGATCCGGTGGTGGTCATCCCCCTCGAGGCTGAGCAACGTCTCGGACCACCACTGCGGGAACGGCCCGGGCGGCACCCCGTTCTGCTCCGGCCAGCGGGCGTTGCCCTGCCGGAAGCGGCGGTCGCGCAGCACGGCGCTGGCTTCGTCGTAGCGCAACACCGCCCACCCCCACGTCGTTCGGGCGTACCAGTTCTCCTCACGAGCCGCGTGGACGATCGGTGAGGTGACATCGAAGGTCGGGTCCCCGAGGTCGAAGAGCGCGCCGGAGGTCATTTGGCTAGCGTGCCCTACGTGAGGATCACCAAGTTCGGCCACGCCTGTATCCGGATCGAGCACGACGGCACGACCGTGGTGATCGACCCCGGCCTGTTCGCCGAGCCAGAGGCGCTCGACGGCGCCGACGCCGTGCTGATCACCCACGAGCACTTCGACCACTACACGCCCGAGCACCTGCGTTCCACGCACGCGCCCGTCTTCACCATCGGCGCGGTGGCCGAGCGGATCCGCGAGGATGCCCCGGAGGTCGCCGAACGGGTCACTGTCGTGGCGCCGGGGGAGCACTTCGATGTCGGGCTCCCGGTCCAGGCCATCGGCGAACTGCATGCGGTGATCCACCCCGAACTGCCCCGCTTCGACAACAGCGGGTACGTGCTCACCCTGGGCCAGACCCGGATCTATCACCCCGGAGACGCACTCACGGCGCCCGGTCAGCCGGTCGATCTGCTCTGCGTCCCGGTCAGCGCGCCCTGGCTCAAGGTGTCGGAGGCGATCGACTTCGCCCGCGCTGTGGCCGCGCCGCGCAACCTGGCCATCCACGACAGGGTCTATTCCGAGGCGGGTCTGGGGATCGTCGAGGGCCACATGAACCGCTTCCTTCCAGACCTGGGTCAGGAGTACGTTCGGCTGGCCGACGGTGAGGATCTGACATGACCGAGAACCGAAGATGACCGAGAGCCAGACACCCGAGTCCGCCAGGGTCGCCGAACTCGAGAAGCGGCTCGCCGACGCGGCCACCGAGATCTCCAGGGTGCAGGCCGAGCTCAGCCAGGCGCGTGCCGCCGACCCGAACCATCCGCAGGTGCCGGTGCCCTACGACGGGCACGCGCCGGTGGTGATGATCAACGGGCAGCAGGTCTCGGCGGGTCAGGCCGTCGACGTCGGGGCCCTGCTCGGCGGGTTCTTCGGAGGCATGACGGCTGGGACAGCGGTTGGTGCTGGAGGCGCGACGGCAGCGGCGGGTGCGAACCCCGTCCCGATCCCACCGGTCGTCTCGGTCAACGGCCAAGTGGTGAGCGGGCAGCCCGTGGACCTCGCGGCGCTGATGGGCGTGGACGCGGCGGCACAGGTGCGTGGTGCCCTCGAGCAACTAGGGCTGGGGCAACTCGGGACGATGTTCGGCGGCGCCACGGGGTCCACCGCGGACGGCACCACCACGGGCCTCGGATCCGTGCATGGACACCAGCTTGGCTATGCCTCGACCCCTGGTGAGGTCAACGCGAGCGGCAACCTGGCGTTGAAGTGGCTCGCGGCCCTGGTCGTGATCGGCCTGATCGTCTTGATGATCTATCTGTCCGTGACGGGATAGTCAGGACAGCGAGTCTCGCACCGGAACGAACTTCGCCTGCGCCTCGGCGAGTTCGGCCTCGGGGTTGGAGTCGGCGACGATTCCGCAGCCGGCGAACAGCCGAACGTTGGGACCCTCCACGCTCGCGGATCGCAACGCGATGGCCCACTCGCCGTCGCCGGTGGCATCCATCCAGCCGACCGGGCCGGCGTATCGGCCCCGGTCCATGCCCTCGATCTCGGCGATCAGCTGCGAGGCCACCTCGGTGGGGGTGCCGCCGACGGCCGCCGAGGGGTGCAACGCCTCGGCGAGTTGAAGGGACGAGACGGTGTCGGCGTCGTGCACGACGCCGGCCACATCGGTGGCCAGGTGCATCACGTTGGGCAGGTGCAGCACGAACGGCGCCTCGGGGACGTTCATCGACGAGCAGTGGGGCTCCAGTGATTCGGCGACCGAGCGCACGGCGTACTCGTGCTCTTCGAGGTCCTTCGAGGAGTGCGCCAGCGTCGCGGCCAGCGCCAGGTCCGCCTCGTCGTCGCCGGTGCGGCGGATGGTGCCGGCCAGCACCCGGGAGGTGACCAGGCCCTTCTCGCGACGGACCAGCATCTCGGGTGAGGCGCCGAACATCCCGTCGACGTGGAAGGTCCAGCAGGTGGGGTAGCCCTCGGCCAAACGACGCAGCGGCCAGCGCACGTCGAGGGGTTCTTGCGCGGTCGCGATCAGGTCGCGGGCCAAGACGACCTTCTCGAGGGCGCCCGCCTCGATCCGGGCGACGGCGTCGGCGACCACGCCCATCCACTGCTCGCCGTTGAGGGCGCCGTCGGCGAAGACCAGGCCCTGAGGTGCGTGCGGAGGGTCGGCCAGGGTGACGGTCGCCGCGCTGTCGAGCGCACCCCGGGACACGGTCGTGAGCCACGCGCGGTCGCCGCGACGGCCCACGATCACCTCGGGAACGACCAGGAGGGAGGAGCCGGGTTCATCGGCGAAGGCGAAGGTGCCGAAGCACACCAACCCGGTGCCGGGCTCGTCGACCTCGTCGCGGACCACGGCGTGCGAGGTCGTCTCGGACCACCACTTGCTGGCGTCGGAGAACCGGGTGGCGCCCGTGGTCGCGATCGCGGCGGCGCGCCCCCAGCCGACCAGGCCCTCACCGCGGCGCAGCCAGGTGACCGGATGGTTGGTCGGCAAGAAATCCAGGAGCGACGCCGAGGCCGGCAGGTCGAGAGGAATGGTGCGGACCACCAAGGGAAGCGAGAGGCTCTCCTGCTCGATGCTCGTGGTCACGATCGGAAAGCGTACGACCCGAACCGGTGATACCGACAGATGAGTGAGGGATGAGTAGGTGAACTCACGCGGACACCGCCACGATGCTGGTGTGCTGGATCACATGAAGACTCCCTCCCGGCACCTGGTCAGCGCAGCGCTGTCGAGTGCTGCCGTCGGTGGCTGTTACGCCGTCGTCCTGATCGCCCTCTCAGTCGCCAGCGGCGAGACCCTGATCGAAGGCTCGTCCTACTCCACCGAGTACATCGACGTGGGCGTCTATGCCCTCACCGCCCTCGCGATCCCCCTGCTCGCCATCGCAGCCGGCTACTCGGTCGGCGTCGCCTTGCTCGGTGCCGCCGGTGTCTTCGCCGTCGAGTGGTGGGCCATCTATGAGTCGAACCAGCGGTTGGCGGCGGCGGGTTGGGCAGACGGCCTCGAGGTGCTGGCCTACCTGCTGCCCATCGGCGCCCTGCTGGCGACCGTGGTCCTCGTCGTGATCGGGTGGCTCGTCGGCCGCGCTCGGCGTCGGGCGAGGAACTCTCAGGACCAGTACACGACGACCTTGTCGCCCACGGAGACCTGATCGAAGAGCCAGGCGATGGCGTCGTAGTCGCGGACGTTGACGCACCCGTGCGAAGCGCCTGCGTAGCCCGTGGCCGCGAAGTCCGAGGAGTAGTGCACGGCCTGTCCGCCGGAGAAGAACATCGCGAACGGCATCGAACTGTCATAGAGCGACGAGACGTGGTTGCGGCTCATGTACTGCACCGAGAACTCGCCCTCGCGCGTCGGGGTGTAGGACGCGCCGAACCGAACGTCCACGGTCTTCTTCACCTCGCCGTCGACCACCCACCGCAGCGTGCGCGTGGACTTGTCGACGCACAGCACCCGACCCACCTTGCAGCGAGCGTCGAGTGGACCTGGGCGGTTGCCCTGCTCGTACATGTCGAAGCGCGTCGGCTCGGTCGTCATCTGGTGGAGTCGATCCAAGGTGCGTTGGTCGACCGAGCCGGTGACCGGGAGGCCGCGCTTGGCTTGGAAACCGCGCACCGCCTCGGCGGTGTCCTCGGCGTAGGTGCCAGTGACGTCGCCGAAGTACCACGCGATCTGGCGCAGTCGTGCCTGCAGGTTGCGCACCTTGACGCCTTCGGCGCCCGGTGCCAGCAGCGGTCGGCCGGGTTCTTGGGGTCGAACCGGAGTGCGCGGCGAGCGGGTCACTCCCTGACCCTCGGTCGATGGCGCCGGACGCGCCGGAACCGACGGGGCCGGGACGGGTGCGGGTGCGGCGACCGGCCGGGCCACCGGTGGCGCGGCACTGTGAGTGCCGAGCGTCGTGCCGCTCACGGCGAGGCCGCCGACCACCGCTGCGGTGACCAGCACCAGCGCGGTGAGCAGGCCGAGCACCAAACGGCGCAACAACGTCATGGGATGACTCCTGGGGACAGATCTGGGCGTATCGGGGAAGGTGCCGGGGAAGCGATTCGTCTCCGACTACGAGGGTGACGCTCCAGCGAGCCGGTTGGTTGCCTGCCACGCCGGAAAATGTTGCCGAATCTTCCCCACTGCCTCAGACGTCCTAGTCTCTGCGCGTGGTCCGTGCTGAGCTCGACAAGCAGCCCGCCGACGTTCGTCGGATGTTCGACGCCGTCGCCAAGCGCTACGACGTCACCAATGATGTGCTCTCTCTCGGGCAGGATCGGCGCTGGCGTCATGAGGTCATCAAGGCCGTTGACCCCAAGCCGGGTGAGTTGGTGCTCGACCTGGCCGCCGGCACCGGCACCTCGAGCCAACCCTTCGCCGACCGGGGGGCGAGTGTGGTGCCCTGCGACTTCTCGCTCGGGATGCTGAAGGTAGGCAAGTCGGCCAAGCCGCACCTGCCGTTCACCGCCGGTGATGGCACCAAGCTGCCCTTCGCCGACGACACCTTCGACGCGGTGACGATCTCCTTCGGGCTGCGCAACATCGTCGATCCCGCGGCGGGCCTGCGCGAGATGCTTCGCGTCACCCGCCCCGGCGGTCGCCTGGTCGTCTGCGAGTTCAGCCACCCGACCTGGGGACCGTTTCGCACCGTCTATGTCGAATACCTGATGAAGGCCCTGCCGCCCGTGGCTCGCGCGGTCTCGTCCTCACCGGATGCCTACGTCTACCTCGCCGAGTCGATCCGGGCCTGGCCCGACCAGCAGGGTCTGGCCGACCTGGTGGCCAAGGCCGGCTGGCAGCTGCCGCAGTGGCGCAACCTCAGTGGCGGGATCGTCGCCTTGCACCGAGCAACCGCGTAGTTGCAGGCGAGGAGACCAGCGCGATGAGACTGCTGGGTGTTGGTCTCTCCGGAGCTGCGGCCGGCATCGTGGACCTGGCGATCTTTGGGTTCGATGACGCCGCGCTCTTCGTGCTCGCAGTCGCCTCGGGGCTGCTGGCCTCGGCCCTGGTCTCGATCTTGGTGGCGCGCGGGTCGAACTACCTCGTTGCTGGGTCGTCCGGTGTCGCGGGCGGGGCCGCGCTGGGCTCGTTGTATGGCCTGGTCGTCAACGGCGGGTTCGCAGATGGTTGGACTGATCCGTTTGTCTGGCTCGGCCTTTTCGGCCTCGTCACGGCAGTCGTCGCCACAACGGTGTCGTTGGTGGTGCATGCGGTCTGCGCTCCTCGACCCGAGTGAGAATTACGAGCACTCCGTGTTGCGTAATTTGGGTCGGCAGCAAGGGGTCGCCCCCGAACTTCACGGCCCGCGCTGCGAGTGGCAGTATGAGCGCCGCGGTACTTAGTGATTGCGTTCACAAGTTCACGAACGAGATCCAAGTCACACGCGCAGACGACGTTCACCGCACGTGGGAGGAGAGGTCCCGATGGAGCTCTACACACCCGTACTTGTGCTAGCCGCGATCGCTTTCGCCTTCGCAGCCGGCTCGGTTCTGATGAGTAGTCAGGTCGGGCCCAAGCGCTACAACCGGGCCAAGGTCGACTCCTACGAGTGCGGCATCGAGCCCACTCCGCAGCCCGTGGGCGGCGGACGGTTCCCGGTGAAGTACTACATCACCGCGATGCTCTTCATCGTCTTCGACATCGAGATCATCTTCCTCTACCCGTGGGCCGTGCATTTCGATGCCATGGGCTACTTCGGGCTGGTCGAGATGGTTCTGTTCATCGGCACTGTGTTCGTTGCGTACGCCTATGTGTGGCGCCGCGGCGGCCTTGAGTGGGACTGAGGCACGAACCATGGGCATAGAAGAGAAGCTCCCCAGCGGAGTGCTGCTGACGACCGTCGAGGGCGTCGCCGGCTACATGCGCAAGGCCTCGTTCTGGCCGGCCACGTTCGGCCTGGCCTGCTGCGCCATCGAGATGATGACCTCCGGCGGTCCCAAGTACGACCTCGCCCGCTTCGGCATGGAGGTCTTCCGGGCCAGCCCGCGCCAGGCCGACCTGATGATCGTGGCTGGTCGGGTCAGCCAGAAGATGGCCCCGGTCCTGCGCCAGATCTATGACCAGATGGCCGAGCCCAAGTGGGTGCTCGCCATGGGCGTGTGCGCCAGCAGCGGCGGCATGTTCAACAACTACGCGATCGTTCAGGGCGTCGACCACGTCGTGCCCGTCGACATGTACCTGCCGGGTTGTCCGCCGCGGCCCGAGATGCTGATCGACGCCATCCTCAAACTCCACGATCAGGTCCAGAACCGCCCCCTCGGCCCGAACATGCTGGCCCAGATCGAGCAGCGTGAGAACGACGCGCTCAGGGCGCTGCCGACCTCGGACATGAAGGGTCTGCTGCGATGACCGAGGACCAGGGCAGCCCCGTGGACCAGCCGGAGAACGCGCCGGCCACCCTCGACCCCGAGGTCCACGCGGTCGGAACGCGCGAGGGCATGTTCGGCGTGCGCGGCACCGGTGACACCAGCGGCTACGGCGGCCTCGTGCAACCGGTCGTGTTCCCCGGACACGCCAGTCGCCCGTTCGAGGGCTGGCACGAGGACGTTGCCGCTGCCCTGGACGCCGCCCTCGCCGGTAGCGGCGTGGAGGGAGCCCTGACCGGCACCGTCATCCACCGTGGCGAGATCACCTTCCACGTCCGGCGCGAAGACCTGCCCACCGTGGCCCGGCACCTGCGTGATGACCCGGCCCTGCGCTTCGAGTTGTGCGTGGGAGTCAACGGCGTCAACTACCCCGAGGACACGGGCGCCGAACTGCACGCGGTCTATCACCTGCTGTCGATGACCCACAACCGTCGGGTTCGACTTGAGGTCACCTGCCCCGATAGCGACCCCCACATCCCCTCGATCGTGGCGACCTACCCGACCAACGACTGGCACGAGCGCGAGACCTTCGACATGTTCGGCATCGTCTTCGACGGCCACCCGGCGCTGACGCGGATCCTGATGCCCGATGACTGGCCGGGCCACCCGCAGCGCAAGGACTACCCCCTGGGCGGCATCCCCGTGGAATACAAGGGCGGCACGGTTCCTCCCCCTGACCAGCGCAGGAGCTACAACTAATGGCACAGGACATGTACGCCGGCGCCAACGAGACGACCGAAGGCAAGGTCTTCACCGTCACCGGTCAGGACTGGGACTCGATCGTCAGCGGCCTGGCCGAAGAGGCCGAAGAGCGGGTCGTGGTCAACATGGGCCCCCAGCACCCCTCCACCCACGGAGTGCTCCGGCTCATCCTCGAACTCGACGGCGAGACGGTGACCGAGGCCCGCTGCGGCATCGGCTACTTGCACACCGGCATCGAGAAGAACATGGAGTTCCGCTCCTGGGTCCAGGGCGTGACGTTCTGCACCCGGATGGACTACCTCTCGCCGTTCTTCAACGAGACGACCTACTGCCTCGGCGTCGAGCGACTCCTCGACATCGAGGACGACATCCCCGAGAAGGCCTCGGTGATGCGGGTCCTGCTCATGGAACTCAACCGCATCTCCTCCCACCTGGTCTGCATCGCGACCGGCGGCATGGAGATCGGCGCCCTGACGGTGATGACGATCGGCTTCCGCGAACGCGAGTTGGTCCTCGACCTGTTCGAACTCATCACCGGCCTGCGGATGAACCACGGCTTCATCCGCCCCGGCGGGGTCGCACAAGACCTGCCGCCCGGCGCGCTCGATGAGATCCGCAGCTTCATCGCGCTGATGAAGAAGCGCCTGCCCGAGTACGCCGCACTGTGCAACGCCAACCCGATCTTCAGGGGTCGCCTCGAAGACGTCGGGCACCTCGAACTCGACGGAGTCATGGCGCTCGGCCTCACCGGCCCGGTGCTGCGCAGCACCGGCTACGCCTGGGACCTGCGCAAGACCGAGCCCTACTGCGGCTATGAGGACTACGACTTCGACGTCCAGACCTGGGACACCTGCGATTCCTACGGCCGCTTCCGGCTCCGGCTCAACGAGATGTGGGAGTCGCTCAAGATCGTCGAGCAGGCCGCCAACCGCCTCGCCGGCCTCGAAGGTGCGCCGGTGATGGTCGCCGACAAGAAGATCGCCTGGCCCAGCCAGCTCTCCATCGGCAGCGACGGCATGGGCAACAGCCTCGACCACATCCGGCACATCATGGGTGAGTCGATGGAGGCCCTGATCCACCACTTCAAGATCGTCACCGAGGGCTTCCGGGTGCCGGCCGGCCAGGCCTACGTGCCGATCGAGTCGCCGCGCGGTGAACTCGGAGCGCACGTGGTCTCCGACGGTGGCACCAAGCCGTTCCGGGTTCACTTCCGTGACCCCTCGTTCACCAACCTCCAGGCCACCGGCGTGATGAGCGAGGGCGGCCAGGTCGCCGACGTCATCGTCGCCATCGCCTCGATCGACCCAGTCATGGGAGGCGTCGACAGATGAGCACGCTCACCGAAGAGACCTTCGGCGAACTCCGCGCGATCGCCGCGCGCTACCCGGAGCCGCGATCCGGGCTGTTGCCGATGCTGCACCTCGTGCAGTCAGTGGAGGGTCGGGTGACCCCCGAGGGCATCGAGGCCTGCGCCGAGATCCTCGAGATCTCCGCGGCCGAGGTCAGCGGTGTCGCCACGTTCTACACGATGTACAAGCGCAAGCCCGTGGGTGACTACCTCGTCGGGGTGTGCACCAACACGCTGTGCGCGGTGATGGGTGGCGACGCCATCTTCGAGCGCCTCAAGGACCACCTCGACGTCGGCAACGACGAGACCACCGCCGACGGCAAGGTGACTCTCGAGCACGTCGAGTGCAACGCGGCCTGCGACTACGCGCCGGTGATGATGGTCAACTGGGAGTTCATGGACAACATGACCCCCGCCTCCGCGGTCGACCTGGTCGATGACCTTCGTGCGGGCAAGGAGGTCACCTCCACCCGCGGCCCACGCATCTGCTCGTGGCGCGAGGCCGAGCGCGTGCTGGCCGGCTTCCCCGATGGCCGCGTCGATGAGGGCCCCGGTGCCGGGGAGCCGTCGCTGGCCGGTCTTGCGGTGGCCCGCGAGCGTGGCTGGACCGCGCCGTCCTCATCCGCGTCGGGCCAGAGCGCCATCGCGAAGTCCGACCCGAGCAAGCAGGAAGCGGTGGCGGAGGCCGACACCTCACGCGC
>JBFIDC010000098.1:0-10250 GCA_041581495.1 Nocardioides sp.
CCAGGCCCGCGTGATAGAGCGTGCGCATCTCGTCCGGCACCCAGGCCGGGCGCCCGCCGAGGTCCTCGACCAGGCCCCTGGCCACCGCCCGTTGGGCCTCATCGGCACTCAGGCCGAACGTGGTGCCGCCGAGGCGCTCCAGGTCGAGCGCGGTGCCGGTGAAGGTCATCGCGGGGTGGATCGCGAGTGGGTGCGCCCCCACGGCGCGCGCAGGCTCGAGGACGGCGAGGCCGTGGCGTCCGGAGGTGTGGACGACGTACTGACCCTCGTGAAGGGCGCCGCTGGCGGCCAGGACCGTCACGACGTTGGCGAGCATGTCGTCGGGGACGGTGAGCAGCAGCAGTTCACAATCCCGTGCGACATCGGTCGGCTTCCGGGTCGGGACGCCGGGCAGCAGGGCCTCGATGCGGGCCCGCGATGCGTCGGACTCACCGGCGACGGAGACGACCTCGTGGCCGGCTGTGCGCAGCGCTGCGGCCAGGACGGCACCGACGCGACCGGCGCCGACGACACCCACCGTGAAGGTGGTCATGGTGAACCTCTTTCGTTCCCGTCCCGCCGACCACCCCGCCGCCTGCTGCGGTAGGGCCGGTGTGGGTACCGGACTACTTGCCTAGTTCAACGCCCACGGTACGCAGATGTTCCGCTGCTGGCACCACATTCCTCGGGTGACGAACACGACATTCCCGCTGATCGGGCCGAGTTTCGCCGCGGGGATGGCGGTCAGACCGGAAGGCCGACCTCGAGGGGCCGGGGGGCGTGGGGCAGCCACTCACGGGTGACGTGGTCGACGATGTGCACCCCGTCGGGCGCCTCGATCTCGTGGACGCCCGGGAGCACCTCGCCCTTGAGCAGGGCGTTGTAGACGGTCCATTCGCGGCGCTTGCGCTTGTTGCGATAGGAGGTGGCGAACGACTCGGGGTCGGTCCAGTGCGCGAACTCGTCGCCGTCGAGGTACTTCAGTTCGACACACAGCCCGTGCGGCAGGCCGATCGACCGCACCGGCTGCGGCGTGGTGCGGATCTCCCACTCGAAGGCCTTGGTGAACACGAAGTCCGGGCCGATCGGGAACCCCCACTCCTCGGCGTTGCGCAGGCCGAGGTCGAGGTAGCCCTTGGACTCGCTCTCCAGATACAAGCCATGGCGAGGGACCCGGATGATCGACTGGACGTCGCCGACCTGCCAGGCGAGGTCGCCGATGGAGACCTCGCCCTCGGTGGTCAGGACCATGTCGCCGTCCCACTTCCAGGAGTAGCGCGTGCCGACCTGGGCGAAGCACCAGTTGTAGAAGTAGGGCAGCGAGTGCACCGAGCGCTCGTGGACGGCGAGGTGTTCGGCTCCGGCCCGGGCCACCGTGAACGGGTAGGTCAGCTGGCGCAGTTTGTGTGAGAGCCCCGCCTTGGCCGCGGTTTCGGCCGTCACCTCGGGGGTGCCGTCGGTCGAACCGTTGTCGACGACCAACACGCTGTCGCAGGCACGCAACAGGGGCGGCAGGACGAACGGCAGCGACGGCGCCTCGTCCTTGACGCGCAGCACCGCCGTGGTGCCCGAACGCAACCCGCCGGGACGGTGCCAGGGCCAGGTGATGTCGAACTCGGTGTGGCCCTCGAGGTTGGTCAGCCCCGTGCCTGTCGCACTCATCGGTGCCTCATGGACGCTCGCGGCCCAGCGCCTTGCGCAGTCCGCGTCGCACCGGGGCGGGCACGGCGGCGCGCAGCGAGTGCGGGACCCGGTCGGCGCCCCGGGTCTCCACCGGGGCCGGTGCCGCGGGTCCGCGGGCCTGGCGCTTGGTGCGCTGCTCGGCAGCGACCACCGAGGAGCGCGAGATCGCCTCCGCCTCCTCGTAGAGGTCCACATAGGCCTCGCGCAGTTGGTCGAGACTCTGGTGGACATCGGCGGTGTCGCCACCGGGGTCGGCCAACTTGTTGAGTTCCTCCCAGGTCCCGGCGACCAACTCGTGCAGGCGCGGGGGGAGGCCGAGGTCCTCGAGGGTCTGGTTGACCCTCCGCAGACCCGGGTCGACGAACCGGTGTCCTTCGCGGATCTGCTCGCTGTCGCAGTGCAGAACGTGCTGCAACTGCAGTTGCTCGCCCACGTGCATGCTGGTCTTGACCCAGTCGTCGAGCAGATCGGCGTACCGGACGAAGACGCGTCCGCCGTCGACGACCGACTCGCGGGTCGCTCGCTCGGTGTGCAGCAGCATGTTGAGCCACGACGCCGCCAGGTGCGCGGACCCGAGCCGGTTGGCGTAGTAGGCCTGCTTGCTGCCGACGACCTCGGCGGGAGGACGAAGCATCGTCGCGAAGACCGGGGTGGCGCCGGTGCGGATGGCGGCGACCCGCCACAACGAGAGGAACCAGCTCAGCCGGGGGTCCTTGACCACCAGTTCGGAGCTGACCTCGAAGTGGCTCTCGAGCCACTGTGCGGTCTTGATGCGTTCGGGCTCACGGGTCGAGACCCGCCCGGTCTCGAACCATGCCTCCGGCCGGGCGTCGCTGACCTGGACCAGCGCCTCCTTGAGGAGTCGGTCGTGATGATCCACCGCCCACTGCGGCTCACCGAAGCCCTTGGGGTTCGTCTCGTCGGCGGTGACCTCGGGTTGCGGCACGTGCAGGCCGAGGATGCGCATCAGTCCCGCCATCGTGCTGGTGCCACTGCGGCCCGCCCCGGCCACGAACAAGACCTTGCGGGGATAGGTCGCGCTGTCGACCAAACGGGCCTCTTCGGCGCTGTTGGGGACCTCGCGTGGTTGGTGGCTCACGAGGGGCAACGATAGTCGTCGGCCACCCGCAGTACGTTGCACCCATGGTGTGGAGCCCCCGCGCGCAGTCGATCAGCGTTGTCGTCCCCACCTACAACGTCGCCAACTACCTCTCCGCGTGCCTGGACTCGGTGCTCGACCAGGCCTCGACGCTCGGTCGCCACGGGCTCGAGGTGGTCGTGGTCGACGATGGGTCGACCGACGATTCGGGAGCCATCGCGGACGCCTACGCGCAGCGGGATCCGCGGGTCCGGGTCATCCACACCGCCAACCACGGCCTGGGTGCGGCTCGCAACGAGGGTGCCCGCCACGTTCGTGGCGACCTGTTGGCCTTCGCCGACTCCGACGACATCGTCGCCCCGGGTGCCTACGCGACGATGCGGCGTCACCTGCACCGCAGCGGCAGCGACTTCGTCACCGGATCGGTGGCCCGCCTGGAAGGCGAGGCGCTGATCGTGCCGGCGTGGATGCGCCGCATGCACGCGCAGCGACGTGACGTGGTCATCGACAACGATCCCGAGATCCTCGGTGACGTCTTCGCCTGGAACAAGTTGTTCCGCACCGACTTCTGGCGTCGGCGCGAACTGGCCTGGCCCGAGGGAGTGCGCTACGAGGACCAGCCCACCACCACGCGTGCCTACCTGCAGGCCCGGCGGTTCACGGTCATCCCCGAGGTCGTCTATCACTGGCGGATCCGCGACGACGGGTCCTCGATCACCCAGCAGCGCTCGAGCCTGACCGATCTGCGAGATCGTTGGACCACCAAGCAGATGTCGCTGCGCAGCGTGGAGGACTACGGCAGCGCCAAGGTCACCTCGATGTTCCGCGACCGGGTGCTGGCCGGCGACCTGCATCGCTACTTCGCCGAGATCCCGGGCTGCTCGGATGAGTGGTGGAACCTGCTGCGCACGGGCGTGCTCTCGATCTGGGGCTCACGCTCACTGACCCACAGCGGACTGCTGCCCGTGGACCGGCTGGTCGGCTGGCTGGTCGAGCAGGGTCGCCGTGAGGACGCCGCCGCCGTCGTGCGCTACGCCGCCGAGCTCGGCGGCCCGGTGCCGCGCGTGCAGGGACCCGACGGTCCGCGCCTCGACGTACCGGTGATCGAGGCGAACACCGTCGCGGAGGCAGCATTGGCGTTGCGCCCACAGGAGCACTGACCGGTCACCCGAAGTCGGGCCGTGGGTGGCTACACCGGCACGTCGCGGTGCCAACTCTGGGTGATGTAGGACGTCTCCCAGCCCAGGGAGAGATAGAGCTGCTGGGCGCCGGTCGACGAATCGGCATCCACTTCGAGACCCACCCGGTTGCGACCGCGCGCGGCGGCGTCGGCGATCACGGTGCGCAGCAGACCCTTGGCCACGCCACGACCGCGGGCAGCCTCGACCACGCCGATGTAGGAGACATAGGAGCCGTTCGGTCCTTCGGTCGACTCGGCGACGGTGCCGACGAGGGCGCCCGCGGGCTCCCCGGTCGCGTCGAGGGAGGCGATCCACCAGTGGTCCCAGCGGTGACCCGGGTCCTCGCGCAGCCTGCTCAGGAACTCATCGAACGTCTCGGGCTTGGAGTTGAAGTGGTCGGTGAAGGCCGCCTCGAGCACGTCGTGGACGTCGCGGAGGTCGTCCTCTTCGGGGAGACCGTCTGCTCCGATCCGGACCAGTCGATAGGTGACCCCGCGGTCCGACCAGAGCTCCGGGGACGGGATGAGCGTCGCCTCGTCGGGGGTGACGGGGCGCTTCATCTGCCACCAGGTGCGCACCTGATCGAAGCCGGAGGCGCTCAGCCAGCGATGCTGGCGCTTGTCATCGGCGAAGGCACCGGTGTCGATCTGCTGCACCTCGAGGCCTCGGGCGGCACCGACCTCGCGTGCCTGGCCGACCGCCCACTCGAAGAGCACATCCGAACAGGCGCGAGCCGTGGACTCCTTGAGTTCGCGTTCGACGATGTGCACATAGAGCATCCGGCCGATCGCCCGGTCGTGCACGCTTCCCCACGCGCGGACCAGCCCGGTCTCATCGCGCACCACGACGTTCTGGCGGGTGCGCAGGCCCTCGTCAGAGATCTCGACCAGGACATCGTCACGGCCCGCGCCGGGCCAGCCGCGACCCCAGCGTTCATGGTCGCGCAGCAGCGTCGTCAGCCGGTCCACGTCGGCCCCGGACTCGGCGGGGGTGTCGACGGTCCACCCGTCGGGAAGGACTGCCAACTCCTCGGGATCGACCAATTCCTCGGGGTCCGGCTCGAAGCGCGATTCAGTGGTCACAGGCCACCATCATGCCGACCCCGCACTTCGGCGTCGTCAAACAGGGGTGATCGGTCATGAACGAAACCGAAATCCCACTGACCCGGCACGAACTCTCGTGACGGGTCAGCGGTGTGCGGCAGATTCTTGTGACAGGTCGGCCTCAGGCGTGGCGACGAACGCTCTCGGCGGCGTGCCAAGCAGCGGTGACCGAGTCCAGTTCGGCGCGCAGCGTGAGGAGTTCACCCTCGAGTGCCTGCACGCGGATGATCGCGTTGGTGGCGCGGTCCTCGGCCTGGACGAGTTGATCTTGCAGAGCGTCGGCTCGTTGACGCTCGGCGTTCTTCTTGCGGATCGCCGTGGCGGCCCGGCGCTGTGAGGCGGCCAGAGCCATGTCCATCTGGTTGAGCGCGGCCTCGCGCTCGGCGATGCGCGATTCGATGGCGGCGACATAGGCCGCGTGCTCATCGACGCGGGCGGCGCTCAGTTCGCTGTAACTCGCAGCGAGCCGGGCCCGGTCGGCGGCCGCCTCGCGGCGGGAGTCGACCAGTTCGAGGTAGGTGATGCGGGCAGCGGAACCACCCAGCACGACGGCCAGCCCGGCAGCGATCACCAGGACCAACCAAGGCGCATCGGCGGAGCCGACGGCCATAGCCGCGCCAGTGACACTCAGCGCAGCGATCAGGATCAGGCCCATGGCCACGGTGACGCGCGTACTGCGACGACGCCTCCGTGTGACCTGTGTGACAGATGGGGAAGCCATAGGGCGAAGGCTAATCCTCTACATGAGGGATCCGGCGGCGCTGCGCCTTGAGCCGGCGCGTGTCGCAAAACCGACTCTCGGGCGAAACCGGAGGTCAGGGCCGCGTCTGGGGCGGCTTCGGAGGCGTTTTGACGCGGCAGGAGCGCTCCAGGAGCACCCCGCCCACCATGATGCCGATGCCGGCCGCGGCCGCGATCACAGAGCGGATGATGCGCTGCTCGGCGAGTTCGGCCGGCGACCCGATCCAGGAGACCGCGAACCCGGCGTATCCCCCGGCCATCAGGGCGCCGACCATGCCCGCGGCCCGGCCGAGGACCAAGAGGTTGACCGCACGGTGCGGCTCGAGGCGTTCACCGCGCCCGTGGACGGCGCGCCAGGTCTGCCAGGCCGCCGTCCCGACCACCACCGCGAGCAGGAGCATCGCGAGCGGCTGGACCCACGAGACGACCGGGACACTCCCCGAGACCTCTTCGGCAACCAGGTGCAGCGACCACCCGGCGACCAGACCGGCAACGCCCCAGGCCGTCAGCGCCAGGGGCGTGATGGGCCGCAGCCGACCGGTGTAACCCTCCGGATCCGGCCCTGCCGGATCCGCGTCGTCAGGCCCCGGCTCCTGGGCGTCTCGGGTCACTCGGTCTCGAGGGAGAGGTCGTCACGGCGCGTGAGACCGTCCTCCCCCAGCGCCGCGAGCAGGTCCGCGACCAAGCCGTGCCCCAGCAGGGTGGCACCGGGGTCGACGTCGAACCAGGGACGCAGCACGAAGGCACGCTGCGCGGCACGCGGGTGCGGGAGCCGCAACGCCTCGTCGTCGCTGCGACGGTCTCCGACCACGATCAGGTCCACGTCGAGGGTGCGCGGCGCGTTCTTGACCTCGGAGCGCTGACGGTCGTAGGCGTCCTCGATCGCCAGCGCGCGGTCCAGCAGTCGCGCCGCCGAGAGCGTCGTGTCGGCCAGCACGACCGCGTTGAGGAAGGTGCCCGCGTCATCGGGACTGTCGACCGGGTCGGTCTCATAGACCGGCGAAACGCCGGTCACCCACACGTCGGGGGTGTCGGCGAGCGCACGGACAGCGCCCTGGAGATTCTCCAGCCGGTCGCCGAGGTTGGAGCCGAGGGCAACCACCACCTGGCGGATCGGGCGCATCTCACCGGTGAGGGTGTCTGCATCCACGATGTAGGGGTTGGGAGTCTCGGTCACGAGGAACCTGCTTTCCGGGTGATCGTCAGGGCAACGTCGGTGAACGTCGCCTCGATGGGGGCGTCGGGCTTGTGGACCGTGACGCGCACCCAGTCAACACGATCCTGGGTGAGACACACAGTGGCGATCCGTTCGGCGAGCGTCTCGATCAGGTCGACCGGGTCGCGTTCGACCGCCGACTTGACCGCGAGGGCCACAGCACCGTAGTCGGCGGTGGCCGACAGGTCGTCGGCGCCTGCCGCCGGGGCGATGTCGAGGCCGAGAACCAGGTCGATCACGAACCGCTGTCCCTCACGGCGTTCGTGCTCGAAGACACCGTGGTGTCCCCAGCATTCGAGGCCGACCAGCGCCAGTTCGTCGCCCATGCTGCCTCCTGCTCCCGAGTCTCAGTCTGCGGCGTCCAGGGCCGCTAGGACCCGCAGCGCATCGCAGGTGGAGCGTACGTCGTGGACCCGGATGCCCCACACACCCGCCCGGGCCAGGACCACCGAGACGGCCGTGGTGGCGTGCTCGCGCTCATCGACATCGCGGTCGTTCCCCTCGGCGTCGGTGAGGAGTCGCCCCAGGAAGGACTTGCGGCTCGCGCCCACGAGCAGGGGGAAGCCGAGGGACTCGAGGGCCTCGAGGTGCCGGAGCAACTCCCAGTTGTGCTCGGGCCGTTTGGCGAAGCCGAGCCCGGGGTCGAGGATGATCCGTTCACCCGCAACCCCCGCCGCCTCGATGGCCTCGACCCTTGCCGCCAACTCCTCACGGACCGCGGCGACCACGCCACCGGGCCCGTCGTAGGTCGCGAAGTCGCTCATCCGGTCGCTGTGCGCCCGCCAGTGCATCGCGACGTAGTCGACCCCGGAGTCGGCGACCACCCGCAGGATGTCGGGGTCGGCAAGACCACCGGAGACGTCGTTGACCATCCCCGCACCGGCGCCGACCGCCGCCTGCGCGACCTCGGCGCGCATGGTGTCGACGCTGACCAGGGCCCCCTCGGCTGCCAGTTGCTCGATGACCGGGACCACCCGCGCCATCTCCTCGGCCACCAGCGGCCGGGTGGCGCCGGGCCGCGTGGACTCGCCCCCGATGTCGAGGATGTCCGCGCCGTCGGCCAGCAGGGCCCGTCCGTGCGCCACGGCCGCCTCCACCGTGTCGAAGCGACCCCCGTCGCTGAACGAGTCGGGGGTGACGTTGACGACGCCCATCACCTGGGGGCTCATGCGAACTCGTAGCCGTATTCGCGCAGATCGGCCGCATAGAGCTCGGCGACCTTCTGCCGCATCGCCGGGGTGTATTGGGCTCGCCAGTCACCTCCCGGCCCTGCGTTGCGGCGGGGCACCGTCTCCGGCGCCGGAATCCCGATGTGGTTGCACACGGTCGCCAGGTCGGCGTCGAACGACTCGGTGCGTCCGACGAAGTCGGCTTGCTTGACCTTGGTGCGCAGATAGGTCGATTGCGGGATCCGCAGTCGCGGGAACTTCTCGGTCCCATGCATCACGAAGCCCTCGAAGTCCGAAACCTCGGCGAGCACACCGGACCAGAACGAGTTGCGGGCGATGCGTTGGTCGACCCACGTGTTGCCTTGCTCGGCCGTCTGCCCGCGGCGTTCGATCATCGAGTACCACGACCACAGCCGCGCCCAGGGGTTCCGGACGAATCCGAAGGTCCAGTAGTCCGCGAACTCGGGGTGGTCTCGCAGGGCCGAGCGCAGCCGGGCGTGCTTGGCGCCGGGCAATCCAGACACGCGTTCAGCGTCGGGGATCGCGCCCCTCAGGACCTTGTCGACCGTCATGCCGCCGGTCTTCTGAACATGCACGAAGAGCACACGCTTGGAGGCGGAGACAATCACCGGGCCGAGCCTAGCGACTAGGCTCCCCGCGATGGCACACACGTTCCTGCTCGGCGTTGGCGCCATGAAGGCAGGCACCACCTGGCTGCATCGCTATTTGTCGGGCTCTGCGCACTGCGAACCCGGGCATCGCAAGGAGTACCACGTCTTCGACGTCCTCGACCTTGCCGAGACGTTCACACTCACGCGAGTCGTGGAGAAGGCCAGAGCCTCCCTCGATGAGGTGGCACGCGTTGAGGCCACCGACCCCACGTTCCTGATCCAGTCGGCGATGCTGGCCGATGAGGGCTTCTACTTCGACTACTTCTGCGGGCTCTTCTCACGCAGTCCGCACACGCGGCTGACACTCGACATCACCCCGGGGTACGCCCGCCTCGACACGACCCGTCTGAGCAAGGTGCGTGACGGCTTCGAGGGGCGCGGGGTGCGCTGTGTCTCGGCCTTCCTGATGCGCGACCCCGTGCAGCGGATCCTGTCGCAGGTGCGCATGCAGCAACGGCGTCGTCCCGAGCAGAACCCCGGCAGCGTGGCCGACCTCGTCGCCGAACGCTTCGCCGAGCCGTCCTATGCCGAACGCACCCGCTACGAGGAGACCATCGCCCGGCAGGACGAGGTGTTCGGCGACCTCGCCTGGCTGGCGTTCTATGAGGAGATCTTCGATCCTCACAGCGGCGAGGAGGAGTTGCGGCGCCTGTGCGCGCTGGTCGGAATCGACTACATCGAGCCCGACCTCGAGACCCGATTCAACGCCTCCAGCGACACCATCGAGTTGCCGGAGTCGACCACCCGTGTGGTGGCCGAGCACTTCCGACCGACCTATGAGTTCGTCGCGTCTCGCTTCCCTGAACGCGACCTGGCCCGGATCTGGCCGAGTGCCCGCCTGATCGGCTGACCCGAATCACCCGAGTCGCCCTGAGCTAGCGCCTCGGCTCGCTCGGCACGCCGCTTCTGCTTCTGAACGCGCGGCCGGAACTTGGCGGCGGAGTTGCGGGCGCCGAGCCGCTCGCGATGACGTGCCTCATCGAGGGTGAGCGCAGCGGCCTCGGCATAGCGGGCCTCATAGTCGGTGCGGATGTCATCGAGCCGAGCCATCGCCGCCGGGTCCTCGGGGTCGGCGACCAGCAGGTTCAACTGGTTCCAGGTCTGCTCGGCGAGGTCGCGCAACCAGGCGGGGACGACGATGTCGTCCCACGAGATCTGAGAGCGCCGCAGTGAGGGGTCGAGCCACTCGTCGAGTTCGTGCCCGGCCCGGTCTGGGTCGGTCTCGAGGCCGAGGTCGAGTTGGTCCGAGACGCGCCCCAGCGAGACCCGCCAATCCTCGATCAGGTCCTGATAGCCGATGAACGAGCGCCTCAGACCGCGGCCGGAGCGCTCGGTGACCAGCGCGACGTTGAGCCAGGCCGCGACGTTCGAGGTCTCCTTGATGCGCCGCATGTCGTCGTCTCGGCGG
>JBFIDC010000099.1:0-10221 GCA_041581495.1 Nocardioides sp.
GGAGCCATCGCTCCGGTGCTGTTGATCCTGAGCACCCTGGTGGTGGCCGGCTCCATCACGGGGTGGACGATCGCCAGTCCGGACTTCTTGCTCAAGCGCTCGATCGCCGATGCCGTCAAGTTGGGGATCGGCGTCGCCTACTTCGCCGTGGTCTATCTGCTCGGCAGGAGCGGCGGCATGGAGACCGTGCTGCGGGGGATGCGGATCTGGGGATGGACCGCCACCGCGCTGTCGATCGGTTCGCTGGCGGGCATCACCGGTGCGGTGGAGATCATCCCCTCCGACGGCTACCGCTCCAACGGCTACTTCGAGGACCCGAACCTCTATGCCGGCTACCTGTTGGTCTCGTTCTCGGTGCTGCTCTATCTCTCGACCATCTCGACCAGTCCGTGGCTGCCGGCGCAGGCCGTCGCCATCACCGGCGGGATCGTGATGACGGGGTCTCGGGGAGGCCTGGTGTCGCTGCTGTTGCTGGTCAGCTTCGCCCTGGTCGTCATCCACTCGGCTCGACTCCGAGCGATGGTGGTCGGCGTCGGCGGGGTGACGTTCCTGGTCGGCTCGTGGCTGTTGATCAACCGCGAGTCCGGCACCTCCATCCTGGGCGTCGACCGCCTCTTCGATTCGTCGTCGGACGTCGCCGACGACCCGCGGATCGCACTGTGGGCGCTGGGGATCGAGAAGTGGCTCGACGCGCCACTGTGGGGGATCGGTCTGGCCCAGTTCGAACGGTTCTCCGGGATCGCCTTCCGGACCGCGACCACGTCGGGGCTGGGCTACGTCACCCACAACACCTTCTTGTTCTTCCTGGTCGCCTTCGGGGTCATCGGGTTGGGGCTCTTCCTGGCGTTCATGATCTGGGTGGTGGCCAGGGTCTACTCCGCGCCGCTCCTGACCACCGCCAGCAAGCACGCACTCGTCTCGGGTGTCGTGGTGCTGAGCAGCCAGATGATGACCCTCAACCTGCAGAACCTTCGCTACGTCTGGATCTACCTCGGTTTGCTGTTGGCGATCGGAGCCCTGGCTCGCGACCCGGAGAGGCGCGCGGTGTGAGCAGTTATTCGCACGAGGAGTACAGCCAACGGCGCTACTTCTCAGAACTGGACGGCGTTCGCGCGCTCTCGGTGCTGTTGGTCTTCACCACCCACCTCGACGTGCTGTTCTGGGAACGCCTGCAGGGCAGCACCGGTGTGACGTTCTTCTTCGTGCTCAGTGGATACCTGATCACCACGCTGGCGCTGCGCGAGGAGGCCGGCTCGGGTCACCTGAGCCTGACGAGCTTCTACACCCGCCGGGTCTTCCGGATCTATCCCCTCTATCTCGTGGTGCTCGGGATCTATTGCACGCTGATCCTCGGGCTGGGCATGGCCCCGGAACGCCGCGACTCGTTCGTTCATTCCTTGCCCTACTACCTCGCCTTCCTGCCCGAACAGGCGCTGCTGGGCTGGCAGGGAGTCGAGCCGCCGTTCTCTGGCGCCTGGTCGCTGGGCATCGAGGAGAAGTTCTACTTCGTCTGGCCCCTGCTGGGGTTCGTGGTGCTGGCCGGCCGGTTCCGTGGCCGGATCGTCACGCTGCTGGTCACGACCGTGCTCTTCGCAATGGGCGGGCTTCTCGGCGAGGTCGGGATCCTGGTCAAGCCCTATGCGTTGCTCTCGCTGGGCTGCCTGGTCGCCGTCCTGCTGCACGAGCCCCACACCTATGAGCGGTTCCGCCGCTTGGGGGAGGGGCGAACCCTGGGGCTGCTGGTTGCGCTGCTCATCGTGGTGCAGTTCGGGGTCCCCGGGATCACCCTGCGCGGGCCCCTGTACGTCGCCTACGGCGTGCTGGTGACCGCGGTCCTGGTGGGGATCCTGATCGGCCGCTCGCGGGTGGGCACGGTGCTCTCGCTGCGACCGCTGGTCTTCCTCGGCCGCATCTCCTACGCCTTCTATCTGACTCACAACTTCGCCATCAACGGCGTTCAGGGCGCGCTGCCCGACACCCCGGTGATGCAGGGGGTCCTCGGGCCCGCCCTCGCGCTCCCCGTGGCGATCGCGATCGCCTGGGGACTGCACGTCACCGTGGAGAAGCCGATGATCAAGATCGGGCATCGACTCGCCCACCGCCCCAAGGCCTGGCGCGCTCTCCCCGTGGACCCGCCGGCCGCCAAGCCTCAGCCGGCGTCACCATCCGAACTCAAGACATCAAGCGAGGGACACTGAATTGCTGCACCGACTCGCCCCCCGATGGACCGTCCGACGCCAACTCGCCAAGGTGGCCGTCGACGGCGTCCGCAACCCCTCACACCTGCGCTCGCGGGTGAATCGGCACAACCTCAGCGCGTTGCGCCGATTCCACCGGACGACCGCGGACTGCAACATCTGTGGGCACCACGGCCGACTGCTCTATGAGATGCCCGACCTCGAGGTGCTGCGGCGTCACCACATCGGGTTCCTGCGCGAGTCGGTCCGCTGCCGCGCCTGCGGGTCCAAGATGCGCGACCGCGCCCTGGCCGCGGGGCTCCTGGGCGAACTGTCGCGGCGATTCGACGTGCAGGCAGCCACGATCGACGAACTCGCCACCGTCCTCCCGCCGGACCTGAAGATCCTCGAGACCGATGCGGCGAGCCGGCTCAGTCGACGCCTGGCCGACTCGCCGTCGGTGACGCGGTCGCTGTATTACCCCGACCGCGCCAGCGGGGAGTCCCTGGGCGAAGAGCGGTTGCTCAACGTCGACCTCGAGCAGATGCCCTTCGAGGACGACTCCTTCGACCTGATCCTGACCACCGAGGTGATGGAGCACGTGCGGCACGTCGAGGTGGCCCACCGCGAGGTGGCACGCTGCCTGCGCCCCGGCGGCGCCTATGTCTTCACCGTCCCCTATGACCCGGCGCTCGAAGAGACGCTGGTGCTCATCGACCCCGAGACCGACGAACCGCTGGTGTTGCCGATGCACATGCACGGGGACCCCGGGATGCGCGATGAGGGCATCAAGTCCTACCGGGTCTTCGGCCGCGACATCGTCGAGACCCTGGGTCGCTGCGGGCTCGAGACCAGGTTCGCCCCGGTCGAGGACCCCGCGATCGGCGTCTTCGGTGGCGACCTGTTCGTCGCGGAGTTGCCGACCGCCTGAGGTCGTCGCCGAGGCAGTGCTTCAGCGGCGTCGCCGCGTGGCCCAGGCCATCCGGATCCGCCGCGGGATCCGACGGATCCGGGCGTCGTTCTCCTCACGCCAGGCGCGCAGGCGCAGCAGCCCGCGCCACGGGTGGTTGCTCGCCACGGCCGACCCCGCCCGCCAGGTGTTGTTGGGGCGCATCGTCTTCTCGCCGCGCAGGGCGCGCTTGAGCATGGCCGGAGCGGTGATCTGCTGGGCCAGCGGCATGAACGGCGGCCAGATCTCCTCCTCGCCGGGGAAGCTGCCCCACGCGGCGACCTCGGCCTTGGTCGGGTGGGTCCAGAAGGCGCGCAGCACCTCCCAGACGTACGCCGTGGAGTCGAGGTGTCCGGCCTGGGCGTCGAGGTGCGGCGCGAGTAGTTCGGCGACGCGGACCGCGATCGCCTGGATCTCCCGCAGGCCCCAGTCGAGCGAGGGGTCGTTGAGTTCGCGGTCCAGGACCGGTCGGGCGGTGCCGTCGGCCGGGTCGATCTCGTAGTCGACGGTGCGCCCGGTCGTGCCGGAGCAGAACATCTCGACCAGCACGTTGGGGGCGTGCAGCCCGGCCGTCGAGCCGGGGTGGCGTTGCCGGTCGAACAACCACGGCACCAGGGTCACGTCGCGGCGCAGATCCTCCTCGGCCGCCGACCCGAGCAGCCCCACGAACAGGTGGGGGACCGGCGCGGCCCCGGCGGTGACCAGCAGGTGGTCGAGGGCGGCCGCGGCGCGCCCGCTCCAGCCGGCGTCGACCAGGGCGCTCGGGGTGCCGTCGGTCAGGCCCTCCTGGCGCAGGTAGGCGATGGTGCGCTCGGCCGATTCGGCGGCACCGGCTCGCACGGTGCTGACCAAGGGCTCGCTCTGGAGCAGCTCGGCCAACCGGACCCGGTCGTCCGCGCTCAGCGGCGTGTCGGCCCGCTCCGGCGACGCGGGCGCGAACCCGGTCTCGGCGAACACCTGCTCGGGGGTGAGCCCGAGGCGGCTCACCGTGGTGCGGGCGGTGAAGTCGGTGCGACCCTGCGCCCAGTGGGCCAGGATCGGCTCGGAGGTCGCGCAGGCGCCATAGACCCAGGGTTGCCGCGAGCCGTGCAGGTAGCGCAGTTCGATGTCGGGGGCGAGCCGACCGATCACCTGCCGGGCGACCTCGAGCATCACCTCGCCGTCGCGCGCCACGAAATACAGCCGCTTCAGGCCGCGCAGTCGCGCCTGGCCCAGCGTCCAGAGGGCATAGCCGACCAGCATCGGCGCCATCGACCCGGCGGCCACGTCGGCGACCGGCGCGGCGACGCCGCGTTCGTAAGCCTCGAGGCGGGCCAGGCGCGAGGACCCGGCCAGCCACGAGGTGAGCCCGTCGGTGGCGGTGGCCTCCCGCTCGAGCAGCCTCTCGTATCGGGTCAGGCGGGCCCGAGGCAGCACGGCGCTGTCCCAGCCCTCGGCGCGGGCCGATTCGAAGTCGCTGCGCTGGTTGTCGCCGCGGTGCCAGAAGGTCTCGGTGTCGCCGAGCATCTCCGCGACCGCGGTGAAGAGCCCGCCCTTGGACTTGGTGACGCCGCGCTGCGAGGAGGTGATGACCAGGTCGTCGTCGGTGGCCAGGCCGTGCGCGCCGAGCAACTCGCGCAGCGTCGCCTCGCTGTGCGGGGTGTCGGAGACGAAGGCGACCCGCACCCCCTCGGCGCGGGACTTCTCGATCATCTCCAGGGCTCCGGGCACCGGGACGGTGAGTTCGCGCTCCAGGGCCACCTCGGCCTCGTACCAGTCCTGCCCCTGGGAGGCATCGACGCTCAACGCGGCGGCGGTCTCGGCATAGACCTCGCGCAGCGGCGCATGAGCGCCGCACAGTCGGTTGAGGCGCCGCTCGTGCCGCCTGCGGGCTGCGGCGAAGACCGCTGCACTGACCGGGAGCCGACCGGCCTGCGCGAGGCGCTGGGCGAGCACGGTGATGACTGCCTCGGGGTCGCCCACGCGCCGGGTGAGGACGGTGTCAAAGACGTCATATGAGTGCACCGTGGCCATGGCGCCTTGACCCTACAAGTTGCCGGGCCGGCCACCGGGCCTTGGCCCCTAGAATCGCCGGGTGCCCGAAAGCGACCGACTCGCCATCCGGTGCGAGCCGTTGGCCGAGGTCGCCACACCGGGCCGGATCGCGGTGCTCAACCTGGCGACTCCGGCGGCGCCGCCGGTGATCCTCGAGGGTGGTGCGGCGACCGTGTGGGAACTGGTGGACGGCCGGCGGTCGGCGCGCGAGATCGTCGCGGAGTTGGCGGACCTCGAGGTGACGCCCGAGGAAGTGGTGGCGACGATCCAGGGTCTGGTCGACGTCAACCTCGTGACGTGGTCCGGTCCTGAGGCCGCTGGCGCCTAAGCCTGCGACTCGCCGTCGTCGCAATTTGCCGAAACCGTGCGTGTCACCCCTAGGGGTGCCCTAGAGTAAACGCGGGCTTGGCGCGCTTGGGCGCCCAAGTGGGGAGAAGGACCAGTCAGCAGGGGGGCTTGTCATGGTCGCGCGCAAAAACAGCACCGGAATCAGTCGACGCACGCTCGTACGCACGGGCGCGCACGCTGCCTGGGTGGTGCCTGCCATCACGCTGGCGACCGCTGCCCCGGCCCTGGCCGTCTCGACGAACCCGAAGGTCGTCACCTCTGATGTCTCGGGGACCATCGATCTGAAGAAGCTGAAGATCAAGGCCACGTTCACCAACACCGGCTCGGTCAAGGCGACCTCGATGACCGTGATGGTGACGGTGACCAATGCCGATGGGACCCTCGGCACCACCATCACCGGGCTGAAGGATGGGGCCTGGGCCTTCGCAGGCGCCGGAGGGACGGCGTTCGAGCGCACCTACACCTTCGTGCGGGCCGATGGCCTCGACGTCGGTCAGCACAAGGATCTGGAGTTCATTCCGGACAGCACCCTTGGCGCGGACAAGGCTCCGACCGGCGGGGGCGTGATCACCATCGCGGCGCCGATCACCACGCCCGCGGGCACCAACTCGGGTGGGGCGGCGACCTATGACGCCCTGCAACCCGTGGTCGTCACCTCCGAGATCACCGCCAAGATCAAGGATGGCGAGACACTCCAGGTCTCGGCCAAGTTCACCAACAACGGCCTGGTCGACGCGACGTCGCTGAGCGTCTCGGTGACGCTGACGAACGCCAACGGCACCTTGGCCAACACCGTCAACGACTTCAGTGGCGGGTGGACGTTCAACGGTGCCACCGGCACGCGGTTCGCGAGGACCTACTCCTTCACCCGCTCCGCCGGGCTGGACGCGGGCAGCAACAAGACCCTGAAATTCGAGCCCGAGAGCACTGGGGGCGACGACGATGAGCCGCCGAGCGGTGGCGGCACCATCGCCATCGCGCCGCCGACCACCACGCCGGCCGGCTCCAACTCGGGTGGAACGGGTAGCTATCCCGCGTCGTGAGTGGCCGGCTTCAGCGCCGGCGGCGGCGGCCGGTGTTGGCGGGTTCTTTATCGCTCGAGTCGGCGGCGGACCCGGCTGAAGGTCTCGTGGGCCCCTGATAGCGCCCGTAGTAGCCGTAGGAATCGTTCTTGACCGGGACCCGGTTGAACACGACGCCGAGGACGGTGCCCTGAACCGCCTCCAGTTCGGCCAGGGCCGAACCCAACTCGTGGTCGAGGGTGTGGCCGTGCCTGACGACCACGATGCAGCCGTCGCTGTGGCGGGTCAGGATCGCCCCGTCGGTGACCGGCAGCAGTGGGGGAGCGTCGATGACGACGTATCCCCGCTGACCCAGGTCGGCCAGCACACCCTGCATGGCGAACGACGAGAGCAGTTCGCTCGGGTTGGGCGGGATGCCGCCGGCCGCGAGGACCTGGAAGGTGCCGTTCATGTCGGGCACCTCCTGGAAGACGTCTTCGAGTTCGGCGTTGCCGATCAGCACGTCGGTCAGGCCGGCGCCCTCGACCAGGGAGAGGCTCTGGGCCAGTGTCGGACGCCGCAGGTCGGCGTCGACCAGGGTGACCGCCTTGCCCGAGAGCGCGATCGCCGCGGCGAGGTTGGCCGCTGTGGTCGACTTGCCCTCGTGCGCGTTCGGGCTGGTCACCACGATCACGCGGGGCGGGTTGTCGACCTTCATGTAGGCCAGGTTGGTGCGCAGTTTGCGGTAGGCCTCGCCGGTGCCCCAACTGTTCTTGGTCTCGCCCTCCATGCCCGAGAGCGCCAAACCGTGGATCTCTCCCTTGCCCTTGCCGCGCCTGATCTCGGGGATCATCGCGATCATCGGGACGTGGAACTCCCTCTCGATCGCCTCGGGTGATTGGAGTCGACGGTCGAAGCGGGAGCGGACGACGGCATAGAGGAAGCCGACCATCAGGCCGAGCAGGGCGCCCAACAAGATGTTGCGGCTCGGCACCGGTGAGACCGGCGAGCTCGGCAGCGCCGCCGCTTCGAGCGGCTTGACGCCCAAGATGCCCTGGGCCGGCAGGTTCTGCGGGTTCTCGAGCGCGGCGACCCGCTCGGAGAGGCCGCGGGCCCAGGCGTCGGCCAGGCGCTGCGCCTTCAGCGGCGAGGCGGCGCACGCCTTGATCTTGAGCAGCACGGTGTCGGGCGGCTGGGTCACGGTGATCTGGTTGACCAGGCCCGCGGGCTCATCGGGCAGGCCGAGTTCGTCGATGACCAGGTCGGCCACGGCACGACTGGTGGCGATGTCGACATAGGAGGCGGCGCGCGACTTGGCGACCGAGTCGTTCACCGAGGCCTGCACCCCGTCGCTCGAGGTTCCGGTGGTGACGAAGCCGCTGGAGTTGGCGCAATAGACGGCCTCTTGGGTCAGCGTGTAGGCAGCGCCGAGGCCGGTGCCGACCGCGACCAGCGCAAGGATCCCCACGATGTGGGCCCGCGCGATCGCGAGGTAGTCCTGCAGTTCCACCGAATGGCCCCCGATTCGATCCGCGCCCCGGACGTTCCGGGTCGCAGGCACTGGCCGACGAGAAGTCGCCCGAACCATCGTACGGCCCGCATCGGGAGGCTCCGGGCAAGGCGCTCAGGGGGGTTGCGGACGCCATACCTTCGCATCGAGGATGCATCACATGGCTGAGGCCACCTCGGTGGCGCCCGCCAGCAACCGCAACGCTCGGATTGCCGTTCGGGTCTATCCACTCTTGAACGGCAATTACCTCGGAGCGATCACGGTCACTCCCATTCCGACGAGCCCTCCAGGTGGCACCGAAACTCCCACCGCCGGTACCTATACCTGACTGGCTAGGGCCGCGAAGTCGCACCGCAACTCGGTAAAGAGTGATCGCGGTTACAGGCCACACCGGGATAAAAGTCGTTGCCTGTTGCATTACTTGTGTGCGAACTTGGCTCCGGGTCTATGTGAATGACCAAATTCCTGCCTAGGATGCACGAGACGATCGGCCCGAACGAGCTGGGGGAGCCCCAATGACCGACCCGACACCTGAAGGTTCCGCCCTGCATTCGCCCGGCTTGACCCGCCGCCGCGTCGTCAAGACCGCAGGCCACGCCGCCTGGGCGGCGCCGGTGATCGTGGTCGCGACTTCGGCTCCGGCCCTGGCTGTCTCGACTAACGGCGGGATTGATGTGGTCAACTTGACCGCAGTCAGGACCACCAACACGGTGAATGTAAGTGGCTACATCAAAAACCACACGGGAGCCGCTGCCAACGGCTCAAAGTCCGTCAGCTTTGTCGTGACGGGAGTTCCCACCCCGACGAGCCCGGTCAACGACAGCGGAGGTGCGTGGTCCATGGGCGCTGTGACAACAACTCCGACCGGCTTCAACGTAAGTTTCAGCCGCACTGCAAACCTCGCGGCCGGAGCCACCTCAGCGTCGCCCTTCCTGTTCCATTTCACCTCCGGGAACGCCGGTACTGGATCGGGAAACGTCACTGGAGTCGTGACCGTTCCTGCCAACGCCGGCAACGACCCGGGCAGCGCGAACTACTCCTGAGACCCGGTCTGGCTGGCACTGGCCGGCAAGGCCACCGCCCCGCCCACCACGTCGGGCGGTCGAGTTCGGCGAGCCCGCTGACCCCTCCATGCCTATGAGTGCGCCCAGGCGCTAACTCCCGGGCAGCTCCTTCGTTGAGCCCCCAACGACGGATGCGTTGCTCGCGCTCCGTCAAGCCAATCGACGGGGGATTCACATGGCTAGGCAGTCGCCGACGCCTGCTGGTGCGCAGCAGACCAAGATCACGCGGCGACGCGTGGTCACCACCGCCGGCCACGCGGCCTGGGCCACGCCGCTGATCGTGGCCGCCAGCGCCGCCCCCGCGACCGCGAGTTCGGGGACCGGCGCGCCCGCGGTGGTGGCCAGTGACGTCGGTGGGGTGCGCCGCCCCGAGTTCGGCGGCATCGTGGACTGCTCGATCTCGTTCACCAACAACGGTGCCGCCGCCACCGCGCTCTCGGTCGATGTCGACTTCGCCGTCATCGTCCCCGGGACCTCGGTGGCCCATGGCGTCAGTGATGTCTCCTCGCCGTGGATGAGTGGCCCGCCCACCGTGACTCCGGGGGGCTTCAGGGTCACCTTCACGCGCGCGGGGGGCCTGGGCGCCGGCGCCGACGACACTTTGACCTTCACGATCAACTCGGCGCAGGGCACCGGCAACATCCTGGTCTCGCCGCCGGTGACCTCGCCCACGGGCGCCAACACCGGCGCCACCGGGGTGTGGGGCGACGCGATGCCCTCGCCGGTCGACATGGACGTCACGGGCCTCAACGTGACCAACGGACTCGGCGAGGTCAACGTCTCGATCAAGAACAACGGGACGGTGGCCGCGGCGACCCAGACGGTCGAGGTGACGATCACTCCGACGTCCGGCACGTTCTCCTACAGCAACCTGAGCGCGAACAACCCGTCGAACTGGGTGGTCTCGCCGGTCTCGGTCGGTCCGACGTCGAACCCGACGACGCTCGAGTTCACCAGTCCGACGCCCCTCACTCCGGGGAACACGACGGTCTTCTCATTCCATATCGACGAGACGGGCACGGGGACGGTGTCGGCGACAGTCACCGATCCGGCCTCGCCCAACAACAACTCGCGTAGTGTCACGTATTCGTGAACGGCCCGCGCACCGCAACGGAGCCCAAGTTGACGCCCGAGCCCA
>JBFIDC010000100.1:0-10207 GCA_041581495.1 Nocardioides sp.
ACGAGCACCTGGTGGCGGGTCGCGGGACGACCGGCGCCGCCGAGTTGCTCCAGCACCTGGCCGGTGTCGGATTCGACGGCGAGATCGTGGTGGAGATCAACACCCGCAAGTGCAGCACGCGCGCCGAACGCGAGGCCGACCTGCGTGAGTCCCTCGAGTTCGCCCGGGAGCACTACCTCAACGTCAGCCCCAGGTGAGTCCGTAGCGTTCCACGATGGGCTCGGTGGCGTCCGGGTCGCCTTCGCAACCGGCGGCGGCGATCAGTGCTGGGAGGTCGATGTCCTCCCCGGGGGTGCCCATGGCCCGGAACATCTGCTCCAGGCCGCCGGGGGAGATCAGTTCGAGTAGCCGCGCAGGCTCCTGCTCGGCGTTCCAGAACGTGTGCCACTGGCCGCGTGGCTTGAAGACGAGGTCGCCGACCTCGGCGACGTACTCCTCATCGCCGAGTCGCAGCGAGACGCGCCCTTCGAGGACGAAGCTGAACTCGTCCTCGCGGCTGTGCACGTGCATGGGCGCCGCAATCGATCGCGGCGCGAGCAGGTGCTCCACCAGTGAGAACCGCGCGTCGGTGTGTTCGGAGTCGATGAGGAAACGGTCTCGGCAACCCGCCGGCGGTCCGAGGACGAGGCCGTCCCCGGCTCTGATGATCTGGTCTGAGGTCATGGGCTGAGCATCCGCCCCAGGTGCTGTGTCGACCAGCCCAGATTTCTGGTAGACCGAACCATGCCTTCCTCGACGCGGGTGCTCCAGCGCATCGAGGCAGCCGTCTCGCGCGGTTCGGACCTCGTCACGCTGTGGCGCGAGGTCGGGCCGCTGCTCCACGAGGCCGTGCCGCACTTCGAGGCGCCCTGCTTCTTCACCGTCGACCCCGGGTCACTGCTGACCACGAGCCACTTCCAAGAGGGGCTGCCGGAGATCCCCGCGAATTGGCTGGGTCGCGAATACCTCGAGCGCGACTACAACTCGATGACCGAGGTCCTGCTGAGCCCCTCGGGGATCGGGACGCTGCATGAGGCGACCGACGGCAAACCCGCCCTGTCTCGCAAGTACCACGAGGAGATGCAGCCTTTTGGCTGCGAGCAAGAACTCGTGGTCGCCCTGCGAACTCGAGACGGCGAGGCCTGGGGCGCGGTGGGCCTGTATCGCGAGCAGGGCCGCCCGCTCTTCGACGAGACCGAGATGGCACTGCTGCGCGTCGCGGCACCGATGCTCGCGGAGGGTGCGAGATTCGGGCTGCGGCTCGCCCACGCTCGCGAACCGGACCTGCCTGACGCGCCAGGCATGATCGTGCTCGATCCCGACCTCGCCCTGGTCAGCGCCTCGCCCCTGGCACAACGATGGGTCGAAGAGCTAGGTGGCAAGGTCGAGGACCTCCCGGCCTCGGTGTTGGCCGTCGCGGGGCAGGCGTTGCAGTCACCGGATGGTCCTGCTCAACGGCCGGCGTCTGCTCGCGTGCGCGGAGTTGGCGGCCGTTGGCTCTCGGTCTCGGGCGCCGTCTTGGAGGCCGACGCGGGCGTCGCCCGGGTCTCGGTGGTCATCGACGCGGCTCGGCCGGCCCACGTGGAGTCCCTGCTCGTGCGGGTCTACGGCCTCACCCCTCGCGAACGCGACGTGGCGGGGTTGGTGGTGAGGGGGGCCTCCAACCAGCAGGTTGCCGCCGAGTTGGGCGTGGCTGTCGACACCGTGCAGCAGCACCTCTCGAGCATCTTCGACAAGACCGGCGTCCGGAGTCGGGCCGAACTCGTCGGGGTGCTGTTCCACACCCACTTCGAACCGCGGGTGCGGGACAACGAACGTCGAACGCTCGATGTCCGGGCTTCGCGCCCGGGGCCGATGGGTCAGGGCCCGATGGGTCCGGGGTAGCCGTCGCGCAACAATGCAACCCATGGACCAGATGGCGGAGAGCGTGATCGAGGTGCGCGGACTCTCGGTGACCCGCGATCGCCCGGTCCTCGACGGGTTGGATCTCGACGTCACCTCGGGAGTCACGGGGCTGTTGGGTCCCAGCGGCTGCGGCAAGTCGACGCTGCTGCGGTCCATCGTGGGTGTGCAGAAGGTCCAAGGCGGCACGGTCACCGTGCTCGGTGAGCCGGCCGGCAACGCCGGTCTCCGCCACCGGATCGGATATGTGACTCAAGCCGCCAGCGTCTACGACGATCTGACCGTCACCGAGAACCTTCGCTTCTTCGGCCGGGTGCTCGGCGGCGCGGAGGCCGACGCCGAACGGGTGCTGGAGGCCGTCGACCTCACCAGCCACGCGCACACGGTCGTGGGTCGCCTCAGCGGCGGCGAGCGTTCGCGGGCGAACCTCGCTGTCGCCCTTCTGGGTAGCCCGGACCTGCTCGTCCTCGACGAGCCGACGGTGGGGCTCGACCCGGTCCTGCGACGCGACTTGTGGAACTTGTTCCATCGGCTCGCCGACCAGGGAGTGGCGTTGCTGATCAGCAGCCACGTCATGGACGAGGCCAACCGCTGCGATCGCCTGATCCTGATGCGCGAGGGCACGATCCTCGCGCACGACACCCCCGACGCCATCCGGGCACAGACCGGCACCGACGACATCGAGTCGGCCTTCTTGTCGCTGGTCGAAGGCGACGCCGCCGGAGATGCGGCATGAACCCGCGGGTCACCTTGGCGGTCACCGGGCGAGTGCTCACCCAGTTGCGGCGAGACCATCGCACCGCGGCGATGCTGCTGGTGGTGCCGGCGCTGCTGATCGCCTTGCTGTGGTGGATGTTCGAGAACGTCCCCAACGAGCCGTTCGACCGTGTCGGGCCGGCCCTGCTGGCGATCTTCCCGTTCACGGTGATGTTCCTGGTGACCAGCGTGACCACGCTTCGTGAGCGCTCCAGCGGAACGCTCGAGCGACTCTTGGCGATGCCGATGGGCAAGTTCGACTTCCTGCTCGGCTACGCGGTGGCCTTCGGACTGGTCGCGGCCGTGCAATCGCTGCTCGCCGTCACCGTCTCGGTCGGAATCCTCGACCTCGAGATCGTCGGCTCGGTCTGGCTGTTGGGGGTCGTCGCCGTGGCGGACGCGGTGCTGGGCACGGCGCTGGGACTGCTCGTCAGCGCCTTCGCGCGCACCGAGTTCCAGGCTGTGCAGTTCATGCCGGTGGTCGTGATCCCGCAGATCCTGCTGTGTGGCTTGTTCGTCACGCGGGACACGATGCCGACCGTGCTGGGTTCGATCAGCGATTTCCTGCCGCTGTCCTACGCGGTCGACGCGATGTCCTATCTGACCGTGGGGAACGACTCGGCGCAGGTGTGGCAGGACGTCGCGGTGGTGATGGCCTTCGCGCTGGCCGGTCTGGCGCTGGGTGCGGCGACCTTGCGTCGGCGTACCCCTTAGCGCGCCGCCCCGACGTAGCCTGTCGGCATGTCATTGCTGCGCGAACCGCTGCTGGTGCTGGCCCGCAGCAACACGGTGAAAAGGCTCGTCAGTTCGATGCCGGTCTCGGCGGGAATCGTGCGCGGTTATGTGCCCGGCGAGACCACCGAGATCGCGGTGGACGCGGCCGCCGCCCAGATCGAGCAGGGCATCCGGGTGACCCTGGACTACCTCGGTGAGGACACCACCGACCTCGAGCAGGCTGAAGCCACGGTGGCGGCCTACCTCGAACTGCTGGAGCAGTTGTCGGCACGCCGACTGGCCCGGATGGCCGAGGTGTCGGTGAAGCTTTCGGCCATCGGGCTCGCTCTGCCCGAGGAGGCCGGCTTCGGGGGAGGCGCCAAGATCGCCTTGGAGAACGCGCGAACCATCGCTCGCGCCGCGAGCAACGCCGGCACCACGGTGACCCTCGACATGGAGGACTACACCACCACCGATGCCACCCTCGAGATCCTGCGCGAACTGCGCAAGGACTTCCCCGAGACCGGCGCCGTGCTGCAGTCCTACCTCCACCGCACCGAGGACGATTGCCGGACCCTGGCCTACGAGGGCTCGCGGGTGCGCCTGTGCAAGGGCGCCTACGACCAGCCCGAGACCGTCGCCTGGCAGGACAAGATCGAAGTCGACAAGTCCTATGTGCGCTGCCTCAAGGTGCTGCTCGCCGGCAATGGCTATCCGATGATCGCCACCCATGACCCCCGATTGGTCGAGATCGCCTCGTCGCTGGTCAGCCGCTACGGCCGCGAGGCGGGCAGCTATGAGTTCCAGATGCTCTACGGCTGCCGACCTGAGGAGCAGCGCAGGCTCGTTGCGGCGGGTCAAACCGTGCGGGTCTACATCCCCTACGGCACCGAGTGGTACGGCTACCTCATGCGACGTCTCGCCGAGCGCCCGCAGAACCTGTCATTCTTTATGCGATCGCTCATCTCGAAGAAGTAGGCAGCCATGACCCAAACCGCCATCCTCGGCGCCGGAGTGATGGGCGAGACCCTGTTGTCGGGCCTCGTCCGCGCCGGTCGCCGCGTCGATCACCTGCTGGTCGGCGAGAAGCGGCCCGAGCGCGCCCGCGAACTCGAAGAGCGCTACGGCGTCAGCGTGCTCGGCAACGTGGAGGCAGCAGCCAAGGCGGACACCGTCGCGATCGTGGTCAAGCCCCAGGACATGGGTGACCTGCTCGATGAGATCGCACCCTCGCTGCGGCCCGGGCAGCTGATCGTGTCGCTGGCGGCGGGCATCACGACCGCGTTCATCGAGTCCCGGGTGCCCAAGGGCGTCGCGGTGGTTCGGGTCATGCCCAACACCCCGGCGCTGGTCGACGAGGGCATGTCGGCGATCTCGCCCGGCTCGCACTGCGACGAGGTGCATCTGGCCGAGGCCGAGTCGCTGCTGGCCTCGGTCGGCAAGGTGCTCCGCATCCCCGAGCGGCAGCAGGACGCCGTCACCGCGATCAGCGGCTCCGGCCCGGCCTACATCTTCTTCGTCGTCGAATCCATGATCGAGGCCGGCGTTCACCTCGGCCTGCCCCGCGCCACCGCCTCCGAACTCGTCATCCAGACGCTGGTCGGCTCGGGCAAGATGCTGCGCGAGACCGGCACCCATCCGACGGTGCTGCGCGAGCAGGTCACCTCGCCCGGCGGCACCACCGCGGCCGCGTTGCGCGAACTCGAGATCCACAAGGTGCGTGCTGCGTTCCTCGCTGCCATGGAGGCCGCGCGTGACAGGTCCCGCGAGCTCGCCGAGGGTTCCTGAGTCTGTCGTCGCCACCGAGCCCGAAGCTCGATAGTCAGTCACCTTTGGGCCCACTTCTGGGGAGATCGCGGACCCAAAGGTGACTGAGCGTCGCTGGGGCGAGCCGAGGAGGTGATCGTTGGGCGGTTCAACCCGAGTTAGGGGATGGGACTACCGTCACAGGTCATGGAGTGCCTGGGCCCCGCGTCGGTGATCTTCGAGCCGACCCTGACCGAATACGACTTCGGGCCCCAACACCCGATGAGCCCGGTGCGGGTCGACCTGACCATGCGCCTGGCCGCCGACCTCGGTGTCCTCGACGGTCGGTTGCGCACGGTGTCGGCGCCGATGGCGAGCTCGGATCAGATCGCCACGGTGCACGACGCGGCCCTGATCGAGGCCGTGGAACGTTGCGGCCGCAACGGCGGCCCGGAAGAACTCTTCGGCCTCGGCTCCGACGACAACCCGGTCTTCCCGGGGATGCACGAGGCCGCCGCCCATGTGGTCGGCGCGAGCCTGGAGGCGTTTCGGCAGGTGTGGAGCGGCGAGTCCCTCCACGCGGCCAACATCACCGGCGGTCTCCACCACGCGATGCCCGACCGCGCCAGCGGATTCTGCGTCTACAACGACATCGCCATCGGCATCCAGAGCCTGCTCGACCAGGGCGCGCAGCGGGTGGCGTACGTCGACGTCGACGTCCACCACGGCGACGGCGTGGAGCAGATCTTCTGGGACGACCCGCGGGTGCTGACCATCTCGCTGCACGAAACCGGCTTGATGTTGTTCCCCGGCACCGGCTTCGCCGCCGACACCGGTGGCGAAGGCGCGGAGGGAACCGCGGTCAACATCGCCCTGCCCCCGGGGACCAGCGACCGCGGCTGGCTGCGGGCCTTCCACGCGGTCGTCCCGCCACTGCTGCGCGAGTTCGCGCCCGAAGTCCTGGTGACCCAGCACGGCTGCGACTCCCATGCCTCCGATCCGCTGGCCCACCTCATGCTCAGCGTCGACGGCCAGCGGGCGACCTACCTGGCCCTGCACGACCTCGCGCACGAGACCGCCGGTGGACGCTGGGTGGCCACCGGAGGTGGGGGCTACGCCTTGGTCGAGGTCGTCCCACGCGCCTGGACCCACCTGCTGGCGATCCTGGGCGGATCCCCGCTCAACCCCGGGTTGGCCACCCCCGAGGCGTGGCGGGCCTACGTCGCTGAGCGCTCGCGTACCCCGGCGCCGGTGGCCATGACCGACGGCCGTCCGGTGGCCTATGACGACTGGACGCAGGGTTATGACCCCGATGCCTGGTTGGACCGCTCGGTGGCCGAGACCCGGGCGGCTGTCTTCCCGCTGCACGGTCTCGACCCGATGCCCTGATCCAGGCCCCGTTCCGAGCCCGGTTCCAGCCCTGATCCAGGTCCCGTTCCGACTCTGGGTGGCAGATATGTGCGGCGGCACACCCTTCTGGGGCCGGCGCACTGGTCCCTACTGGTCTGGACCTGTGCGCCCTCTGTGACTCGATTTGAGCCCCAAAGACGCCAACTGCAACTCGACACGCCGTAAGTAACCCCCACGACTTTCGTGAACCTATTCCCCATCAGTCACACGAGGCCCTATTCTCACGGTGCGTGGTTCGATGAACGTCGGTGGGGAAGCCGACGGCGGGCCGCCGAGAAAGTGGTGTGCGTGATGGCTGGAGACATGTCAGAGGCGAAGTTCCTCACCGTGGCGGAAGTGGCGGCGATGATGCGCGTCTCGAAGATGACGGTGTACCGCCTGGTGCACAACGGTGATTTGCCAGCAGTCCGCGTCGGCCGCTCGTTCCGTGTGACCGAGGACGACGTCCACGAGTACCTGCGCAAGAGCTTCTACAACGCTGGTTGAGCGCCGCGGTGCCCGGCCTTGCCCGTCGGCGAGGCGCATCTCACGGCGGAGCCGTTTTCGTCGCGTGCCCCTAGCCCGATAGGCTGGGCCGGTCCCGCGGCAGATGCCTCGTGGGCAACCTTTGGAAAGGGCACCACGTGGGTTCGGTCATCAAGAAGCGGCGCAAGCGCATGGCCAAGAAGAAGCACCGCAAGCTGTTGAAGAAGACGCGCGTTCAGCGTCGCAAGCTCGGCAAGTAGGCCCGGCAGTCTCGGAACTATGGCTAACGGAGACCGGGTCGTCCTCGTCACCGGGGTCTCCCGCGACCTCGGCCGACACTTCGCGCGCTCTCTAGCCGCCGACCCGTCCGTTGGACGGGTCATCGGCGTTGACGTCGTCCCGCCCCGCGGTGACGTCGGCGACGTCAGTTTCGTGCGCGCCGACATCCGCAACCCCGTGATCGCCAAGGTGATCGCCAAGGAGCGGGTCGACACCGTGGTGCACATGAGCGTGATCGCCACCCCCGGCAGCGCCGGTGGTCGCAACACCATGAAAGAGCTCAACGTCATCGGCACGATGCAGTTGTTGGCGGCCTGCCAGAAGGCCCCGACCGTGCAGTCGCTGGTCGTGAAGTCGACCACGACTGTCTACGGCGCCAGCAACCGCGACCCGGCCATGTTCACCGAGGACATGCAGCCGCGTCGGGCGCCGGGCTCCGGATACGCCAAGGACGTCGCCGAGATCGAGGGCTATGTGCGCGGCTTCGCCCGGCGCCGCCCCGACGTTCGCGTGGCGATGCTGCGGTGCGCCAACGTGATCGGAACCCGCGTCGTCAGCCCGCTGACCTCCTACTTCCGTCTGCCGGTGATCCCCAGGGTCTTCGGGTACGACGCACGCCTGCAGTTCCTGCACGAACAAGACTTGGTCGCGGTGCTCAAGCACGCGGTCGCCAGCGAGGTCCACGGCACCTTCAACGTCGCCGGCGAGGGAATCTTGATGCTCAGTCAGGCACTGCGGCGCCTGCAGCGCCCGACGGTGCCGATGCCCGGGTTCGCCGTCGGACAGATGGGTTCGATCCTGCGTTCGGCGCGGATGGCGGACTTCTCGCCCGAGCAGCTTTCCTTCCTGACCTACGGTCGTGGTGTGGACACCACCCGGATGCGCGTCGAACTCGGATTCACGCCCTCCATGACCACGGCCGAGGCGTTCAGCGAGTTCGCCTCGTCGTTGACACCCACCGGTGGACACACCCAACGGCTCATCGGTGCGCTCGCCGATGGGCTACCTTCCACGCCCAGTTACACCTCGGGGGCCCTCCATGGGTGATGCTGAAATCATTCCGATCGGCACCCGCGGCCGCCCGGGTCGCGGCAGCGCTCACGGATCGGCCAAGCCGTCGGCCGCCTCACGGGGCCTGGCCGGGCCGCGATCCGCGCCCGCCAAGAAGACCGCGGCCGAGTCCTCGCCGCACCCCGACGAAGTCGAGGTCCAGGACCTCAAGGCCGACAAGGTCGAGCCCGGCCCGGTCAAGGCCGAGAGGGTCAAAGCCATCAAGAACGCCGAAGCGGACGCTGACGCCCCGGTCGCCGAGGCTGCTGCGCGCGCGGAGGTGCCGACCCAGGCGGCGCACACCAGCGAGCGTCACCCGATGGCCGGCATCCCCGTGGGTGACTGGCTCGCCGCGTTCCAGCACGCCGCCAAGGAACTCTTCGGGGATCAGTGGGAGCCGCAACTGGCCCGCTTCCTGGCCTTCCTGCGCCGCCGCGTCAGTGGCGAGTACGTGGTCGACGAGTACGGATTCGATCAGGAGATCACCGAGCGCTTCTTCATGACTGCGCTGCGTCCCATCGCGCAGAAGTGGTTCCGCATCGAGGTGATCGGCGCGGAGAACATCCCCACCGAGGGCGGCGCCCTCGTGGTTTCCAACCACTCCGGAACCATCCCGGTCGACGGCCTGATGACCATGGTCACCATCCACGATCACACCGGACGCTTCCTGCGTCCGCTGGGCGCCGACCTGGTCTTCAAGATGCCGGTGGTCAGCACCATGGCCCGCAAGGGCGGCACCACCTTGGCGTGCAACGAGGACGCCGAACGCATGCTGCAGGGCGGTGAACTCGTGGGCGTGTGGCCCGAAGGCTTCAAGGGCATCGGCAAGCCCTATGCCGAGCGCTACAAGTTGCAGCGCTTCGGCCGGGGCGGGTTCGTCTCCGCCGCGCTGCGCACCGGCGTGCCGATCGTCCCGCTCTCGGTGGTCGGGGCCGAAGAGATCTATCCGTTGGTCGGCAACATCCCCGGCCTGGCGCGCATTCTCGGCGTCCCCTATATCCCGATCACGCCGCTCTTCCCGTGGCTGGGCCCCCTCGGGCTGGTGCCGCTGCCCTCGAAGTGGCTGATGGAGTTCGGTGAGCCGATCCGCACCGACGAGTTCGACGACGGCGCTGCCGATGACCCGATGCTGGTCTTCGACGTCACCGACCAGGTGCGTGAGTCGATCCAGTCGTCGCTCTACTCACTGCTGATGAAGCGGACCTCGGTCTTCGGGTAGATCCGCGGGCAGACTGCACGACCGAGGGGCCGACCGAGGGACTCGGTCGAGGGGCCGATCGAGGGGCCGATCGAGGGGGTGGGCAACCCCAGGGGATGAGCTGGAAGCTCAGTCCTGACCGGTCAGGCCGCCGATGACGTCGTTGGTGCCCTTGGTGAGGCCACTGACGAGGTCGTCGACCGGGCCGAGGTTGGTCGAGGGCAGCGTCGTGGGGATCGAGATCGGCGGAAGCGGGTTCTTCTCGCCCTTGTCGCCCTTGTCGCCCTGCGATCCGCCGCCGCCCGGGTTGGGCAGGATGACCGGGTTGGAGGGCGAGTCGGTGGTGCTGGTCTCACCGGTGCCGGTGCTGGTGCCGGTCTGGGTCGACTTGGGCTTCGACTTCGTCTTGGTCGGTGTGGACTCGTTGGCCGCCACGCCGACCTGGGCAGCGTCGGGGCCGTTGCTGTCACCGGCCAGCAGCGAGATGGGGATCGAGATGATCCCGGTGCTCTCGCACACAGGGCAGAGGTTGGCCGCGACACTGTCGATCTCGAAGAGCACCCGCGCCGCTTCGATGAGCGCGTCCTCGGCATCGGCCGGGATCAGGGCCTCCAGGGCCGCCAGCGTCTCGATGCTGCTGGCCGCGAAGTCACGCAGTTCGTTGATCGAGGCCTCGGAGCCGGTGGCCTGGTAGTCGGCGATGAGGAG
>JBFIDC010000101.1:0-10163 GCA_041581495.1 Nocardioides sp.
CCCGGTCGCTTCGCGGTCGTCGGGCACCTGCGCCACACCGAGGAGTCGCGCCAGGGAGGCTGCTCCGACCTGGAGTTCGTCCATGATCGCCACGAGGCGGTCGACCGGGTCGATGAGCATCTGCACATAGAGCACGGCAGCGGTGACGGCGCCGAGGGTGACCTGTCCGTTGGCGTAGAGGTAGCCGCCGAACAGCAGCGTGCCCACGGTGGGAATCAGGTAGGACATCTCCATGCTCGGGAAGAACACCGTCCGCAGGAACAGGGTGTAGCGCTCGGCGTTGTAGGAGTCGGCGATGTTGTCATCGACGCTGGCCACCCGCCGCTGACCGAGATCGAGAGTCTCGATCGTGCGCGCGCCCTCGACGGTTTCGGTGAGGGTGGCGTTGATGACGCCGTAGGTCGCGTGCTCGCGCAGGTAGCCGTCCTTGGCGCGAGCGAGGTACCAGCGCAGCCCGATGACCAGCGGCGGCACGCCCAGCAGGCAGGGCAGTGCCACCCACCACCCCACGCTGATCGCGGCCAGGAACGTGACGACAGCGGTGACCAGGGCGATGGTCCACTCGGGCAGCGCCCACCGGATGGACCAGCCGAGTTGGTCCACGTCGCGACTGGTGCGGGTCAACAGATCGCCCGATCCGGCGGACTCGACCACACCGAGCGGGAGGGCCAGGGAGTTGCCGACGAAGTCCTCGCGCAACTCGGCGAGAACCTTCTCGCCCATCACCTGACTGGCCAGTCGCGCATAACGGGTGAGCACGGTCTGGAGCAGGAGGAATCCCGCGAGCAGGGCGACGATGCGGTCGACGTGCTCGGTGGTGGTTCCCTGCTCGACGGACTCGACGAGATCGCCGAGCAGACGTGGTGCGGCCAGTGCGGCGAGTGCGGCGCAGATGTGCAGGGCCAGGGCGGTCGAGAGCAGTCGCGGGTTGCGGCGGGCGATGACGCCGGCATAGCGGCGTACGGCCGGTCCGTCGGCGATCGGGAGGGTGGTCTGGGCGCTCATGAGGAGGACTCGACCTCCTCGGTCTCTCGGGTGACCACCGCGCGGTAGGCCGCGGAGGTCTCCAGGAGTTC
The DNA here is from genome assembly GCA_041581495.1 of Nocardioides sp. GTDB lineage: Bacteria > Actinomycetota > Actinomycetes > Propionibacteriales > Nocardioidaceae > Nocardioides. The sequence goes on from JBFIDC010000101.1 coordinate 1,077, forward strand.
GGCATGGGTGCCGGTCGCGACGACCTGGCCGCCGCGGAGGAAGGCCACCTCGTCCACGCGGTCGAGGACGAGTGGACTGGTGCTCATGACCACGGTGGTCCGCCCCGCGCGGTGGTCGCGAAGCCGCGCGGCGATGCGCGCCTCGGTGTGCGCGTCGACCGCCGAGGTCGGCTCGACCAGCACGAGGATCTCGGGGGCGAGGGTCAACGCTCTGGCGAGCACCAGTCGCTGACGCTGCCCGCCCGAGAAGGTCCGGCCACGCTCCGCGACGACCGCATCGAGCCCGCCGGGCACCGACTCGATGATGTCCTCGGCCGAGGCGGTCGCCAGGGCCGCCGCCACCGCCGCGGACCCCTCGCCGCTGAGGGCCAACCCGTCGCCGAGCGGCCCCGAGAACAGCGTGGCACCCGTGTGTGAGACGACGATCCGGCGGCGGACGTCGGCCACCCGCATCGAGGTCAACGGAACCCCGCCCAAGCGGACGTCGTCATCGACCTCGCCGGGCACCGCCGGGGCGTGCAACCCGAGTCGGTCGGCCAGCGCGGCGGTCTCCTCGGGGCGGTCGCTGACCACCGCGGTCAACAGTCCCGGGGCGGCCCTGAAGCCGGTGCGCAGGTCGACCAGGTCAGAGCCGGCCGGCGGCGGCTCGACGGGCATGGGCGGGTCGACGCGGTCGGACTCGAGCGCCAGCACCCGGCACACCCGGCGAGAGGCGACCCGGGCCCGGATCAGTTTGTTGGCGAACTCGGTCGCGGTGCGCAGCGGGATCATGAGGAACGCCGCATAGCCGTAGAACGCGACGAGTTCTCCGGGGCTGATCACCCCGCGCGCCGCCGAACGGGCACCGACCCAGACCACGATCACCACGAACAGGCCGGGCAGGAGCACCTGGAGCGCGTCGAGGATCGACTGCAGTCGCGCCACTCGCACCCCGGCCTCCCGGGTGGTCTGTGACTCGCGCCGATAGCGCTCGTGGAACACCTCTTCGCCACCGATCCCGCGCAGCACCCGCAGGCCGCTGACGATGTCGGTGGCGGAGTTGGACAGCTCGCCCATGAGGTGTCGCTGGTGGGCGGCGCGTCGGTCCAGCGGCTTGAGCAGTGGGCCGATCAGCGTCATCAGGACCGGCACGCCGATCAGCACGATCAGCCCCAGCGTCGTGGAGGTCTGCAACAAGATGACCGCCACCAGGACGAACGAGACGATGGCCCCGGAGAAGCGGGCGGTGACATCCATGGCGCCACCGATGTGGGAGAGGTCGTTGGTGCCGATCGCCACCACCTCGCCGGTGGAGACCTTGCGGGGCAGTGTGCCCCCCAGCGCCACGGCCTGCCGTGCGGTGAGTTGGACGACGCGGTAGGCGGCGGTCAGCCAGTTGGTCACCGCGAACCGGTGTCGGATGATGCCGCTGAGGGCCTGGAGCAGCCCGATGCTCAGCATGATCAGGGCGTAGGTCACCAGGGCTCGTCCGTCGCGTCCGGCCACACCTTGATCGATGGCGCGGCCGATCACCGCCGGCATCACCGCCTGACAACTCATCCAGACGATGCCGAAGAAGGCGCCTCCGAGCAAGGTGTACCGCTGGCCCTTGGCCAGCCACCACAAGAAGCGCCCAGGGGTGCGGTGGTCCGCGGTCCCTGGGTGATCGAGAGGCAGTCGGCGCACCCGATCGAGACTACGGATGAACGCGCTCGGATCCCACCGATTTTCGGGCCCCGTCGGTGGGGCTCACCCCTGGCTGCCGACCGCCTCGAGCATCCCGCACGAGGCGCGGGCGAACGCGATGGCATTGGCCGCTCCCGCCGGGCTCATCCGCAGGGTGATCTGCCCCGGCTCGCCATCGAGGCGGAGCCCGATCTTGAACGCGGTGGCGCCACCGGACTCGGCGAACGCGTGGGCGTCGCAGCGCGTGGGCTTGAGCGGCAGGCGGATGCGGATCCCGGGCCCGTCGCCGGTGATCGACGCATCGGGCCGCCATGCGTCGGTGCCGACAGGGGAGAGCACCGGTGTGCCGGAGACGGTGTCGATGCGCAGTTCTGGACCGGGGCGCCCGGAGGTGCGCACCACGAGCGTCAACACGGCCTCGGTGCCGGGCGCGACCGCCTCGGGATCTCCCGGGGTGACCTCGTCGGACCACGACAACCCCGCGACCTTCGCGATCGCCAACTCGAGGCATCGTGCCCGGGTGTAGCGGCCGGCCACATCTGTCTCGTCCGCCACCAGCAGCGTCTCGGTCCTCCCGGCGTACTCGACCCGAACCGACCCGCGGGGGTCATCGAGGCTGACGGCGGCATCGTTGGTCGTGCCGCAGGCCGGGCGAGGGGGCAAGGGGAACTGGAAGCCACGTGTGGACTGCGCGGGGATCTCGCGCAGTCTCTCGCCCTGCAACGGGGTTCGGAACCGGTCGTCGTAGTAGGTGATGCGCGCGGGTGTGACCGACTCGAGGGTGTCGTTGTCGATCCACACCTCCATCCGGCCCGCGGCCGCGTCGCGCGAGGACTGTCGCATCTCGGCGATCAGCCGGCCGGTCGGTGGCTCCTCGGGCAGAGGCGAGACGGTGAGCGTGGGGATCCCGGTCGTCGCGGGCGTCTTGGCCGGATCTGCGTCGGTGTCGCCGTCGGTGTCGCCGCCGGTGTTGCCACACGCGCTCAGGAGCGCGGAAAGAACCAGAGCGGCCAATCCGGCACGCCGATCACGCATGGCGCCGGCCGATGATGTTGGGCAGGACGATGAGCAGCAGGACCGCGAGTCCGCCGAGCGAGGCGGTCACGATCACCGCCGCGGTGGTCCCGAGGACGACGTCGAAGATGAACGCCGCGATGCCCGTCACGAGCAGCGTGAGGCAGCCGAGGACACCCTGCATGAGCCGCTTGGAGACCTCGACGAGGCGGGGTTTGACGTGAGCGCCGGTGATCCGGCGATGGATCGCGATGGGCGAGAGCACCAGGACGGTGAGCAGAACCGAGAGCACCACCAGGCAGAGATAGGCGGCCTGCTGGTGGTCGGTCAGGTGGGAGAAGCGGTTCTGGAACGGCAGCGTCAACAAGAAGCCGGCGGTGAGTTGGGCGCCGGTCTGCATCACGCGGAGCTCCTGGAGCATCTCGGACCACATGCGGTCCGCGCGTTGCTCGGGGGTCTCGCTGCGACCGCGGTCCAGGGGCTGGTTCATCTGGCCAACCCTTCGACGACCGTGGCGCCCGGCAACTCGCCGAGCAGTTCCCCGGGCACCAACAGCTTCGAGCGGCGAACGCCGGAACCGATCACGGCGACCTCGATCGAGAGCACCCTAGGGTCCAGCAGGACCCTCCAGTCGGCGGGGAGTCCGACGGGGGTGATGCCGCCGTACTCCATGCCGGATTCGGTCACGGCTCGCTCGAGGGCGAGGAACGAGGCCTTGCGCACGTCGAGGGTCCGCTTGACGGTGTTGTTGACGTCGGCGCGCGTGTCGGCCCGCACCAAGCAGGCGGCCACCCGCTCCTCGCCATCACGCCGTCCGGCCACGACCACGCAGTTGGCTCCGGTGGTCTCCGGGAGGTCATAGGCGGCGTTCATCGCGGCGGTGTCGGCCAGGGCCGGGTCGATCTCGACGACGGCGATCTGGCTGCGGTGGGCCCAGGTGCTCAGCGTGGCCGCGACCGAGGGTGCGAGCAGATCGAGATGTTCGCCAGGATCGAGGGACTCGAGGCCGGCCAGGCTCGGGAGTGGCACGGCGCCACTTTGCCACGCATCGGTCACTCACGGTTCACCTCGGCGCGGCCGAGTAGACGCGGGAGCCGATTGAACTGAAGCGGTGAGCAGCAGCATCGGGCGGCCCCGTCACATGCCCCGTCACGTGCCCCGCCACCTGCCTCGCGTCATCGGCCACCGCGGCGCTCCTGGTTATCGCCCCGAACACACCGCCGAGTCCTACCGACTGGCCACCGAGATGGGCGTCGACGCCGTCGAGCCCGACCTGGTGATGACCGCCGATGGCGTGGTCGTGATTCGTCACGAGAGCGAGTTGGCATCGACCACCGACGTGGCGCTGCGCCCGGAGTTCGCCTCGCGACGGACGACCAAGGTCGTTGACGGTGCGCCGGTCAGTGGGTGGTTCGCCGAGGACTTCACGCTGGCCGAGATCAAGCGCCTTCGGGCCGTCGAGCGGTTGGGTGACCTGCGTCCGCGCAACACCCGCTGGGACCGCGCCTGCGAGGTGCTGACCCTCGATGAATTGCTGCTGTTGCTCTCCGCGCAGGCACAGCGCCTGGGCCGCCGCGTCGACCTGGTGGCGGAGCTGAAGTCCGCGACCCGCCTCGCCGCGCTGGGTCTGGACCTGGAGGGAGCAGTGCTCTCCGCCCTGGCCGATCACGGGCTCGACCATCGGGACTCGGGTGTCCACCTCCAGTCCTTCGAGCCCTCCTGCGTGCGCCGGCTGCGTGCCCGGACAGACCTGCGTCTGGTCCAACTCGTCGCCGCCTCGGGCGCCCCGAGCGACCTGGCCGAGCAGGGCGATCCGACCACCTTCGACGACCTGGTCTCGCATGCCGGTCTGCGCATGGTCTCGCGTTACGCCGATGCGATCGGCCTCGCCAAGAGCCGGTTGCTGGGTCGCGCCGGTGAGGCAGGCGCCCTAGTCGATGAGGCGCATCTGCTCGGTCTGCGGGTGCTCACCTACACCGTCCGTGACGAGAACCGGTTCCTGGCACCCGCCTTCAGGGACGGCGCAGCCCCCGAGCGTCGGGGCGACTCGGCGGCCGAACTGCGAGCCCTCTTCGAGGCCGGCGTCGACGGCGTCTTCTGCGACCACCCGGACACCGCGCTGGCCGCCAGAGAGGTCTGGCGGCTCGCACGGGTCGGGTGAGTTCAGTCCTCGCTCGGGGTTGAGCCCGGTTCGGCAGTCGCGCCCGGTTCGGGAGTCGCGGCGGGGTTCGGCTCGACCCAACCGGTGACCTGACCGCCGTGGCGGCGGGCGCCCCCGCGGGCCAGGACGAACAGGCCGGCCAGCCCCGCGACGACCCACGGAATCGGCAGGAGCCAGCGGATGCTGTCGTCATCGACGATGTCGTTGGCGATCAGGGACCAGGTCACGGCGAGGCCGATGAAGGCCAACCCCATCACCAGGTGGGCGACATTGACCGGGTGCCGGCCGGTGTTCGCAACGGGTGTCTGCTCGCTCATCGGGTGGCTCCTTGCGTGGTTGCGGCTTCGGTGACGACCCGGACCTCGCCGAGGCCCAGTTGGATGTCGAGTTCGAGATCGGGAGCGGAGACTCCGCTGCCGCTGCCTGCACTGGCGTCGATCCCGATGCCGTCCTGATGCTGGCCCAGCAGCCACACGTCGCCGAGGCCGACCTGGGCGTGAGCGTTGACGTCGAGACCCTCGGGGACGAGCACCTCCACGCTTCCGACATTGAGGTCGACGGTGATCGTGCGCCCGTCCAGGTTCTCCAGGTCACGCACCTCGGTGAGGTCGAGCACCAACTCGCCGACGCCGAGTTTGTAGGTGGATTGCACCTCGACCGCCGAGGTCGGGATCCACACGTCCCGGGAGTCCAACCGGTCGCTCGAGGTCGACACCGCGGTGGCGATGGCGGCGAGCAGACCGAGCAGGATGATCCCTCCGGCCCGCCCATAGAAGGCGCCAACCAGCAGCATCACGCCGCAGATCGCGAGCACCAGCGCGGGATAGGCCGAGTCGGCAACTCCTGCACCGGCTTGGTCGATGATGCCCAGGACGCCGACGGCGAGCGCGCTCAGCGCGGCGGTGAACCAGAACAGCTTGGGCCCACGCTTGTGAGGCGGCTGCGGTGGAACGTACGTCGGGTAGCCGGCTGGGTAGCCCGCCGATGCGTAGCCCGCCGAGTAGTCAGGGGCGCCGGGGGGTGCCATCGGCGCGGGTGGGGTCGCGGAGGTCCACGGCTGGTAGCCGGGGGGAGCATGGGGGACCGGAGGCGCCGTGGGGCGGGGCCGGTCCTTGTCGAAGAAGCTGACCACGATCAACACGATGAGCCCCAGGATCGCCAGCGGCCAGGGGAATCCGACCTGGCCGATCGTGTCACCGAGCAGAGCCAGGACCGCGATCACGCCGACGATGATCAGCGCGATCGAACGGTTTCGGTCGTCGAAGCCGAACGGCGCACGGGGTGCACCGTCCTCCGGCACCAGCAACCAGCAGGCGGCATAGATGATCAGGCCGGCGCCACCGAAGAACACCAGCACCACCAACGCGACCCGCACGATGAGCGGGTCGATGTCGAGGTGTCTGGCGAGACCACCGGCCACGCCGGCGATCTTGCGGTCCGGGCCGATCGTCCTGCGCAGGCGGCCGAGATCGCGGATCTCTTCGCCGGTGGCGCGCGGGCCCTGGTCGCCGGACGGGTTCGGGTCCGCTGGGTTCCCTGTGGGGGGGCTGGGCGGGATCTGTGTCATGCCTCCACTCTGGGCCGTCTCGGGTTCCCACACCATCGGGGACGACCCTGAACTTGCCGCGTCTGCTCAGGGGACGACTCAGGGTCCCCTCGGGGTCGTTCCTCATGGGCCGGGGCGTTGTGCTCTGGGATGCTGGGGGAGTCATGACTGCTGCCCCCGCGACCGACCCTGCCCCCACGGGGGCGGGCACGCCCCTCGAGGCGTGGGTCCCTCGCCGCGCCACACGCGACACGGAGTCGCTGATCGTCGGCGGAGTGGCCAGCGGTCTGGCTCGCCACCTCGGCTGGTCCACGATGTGGGTGCGGGTGGGTTTCGTCATCGCGACGGCGATGGGTGGCCTCGGTGTCGCCCTGTATGCCGGTTGGTGGCTGGTGCTGCCCTCGGACACCCGCTTCATGACCGCCACCCCCGGCGCGGAGAGCGCGACCCGCGGTGGGCGTCGTCCCAGCGGGCGGCGCCTCAGTGACGTCGGCCCGCTCATCGTGCTGGCCGCGCTGGGTCTCGGCGCCGTCCTCACCGCCCAGGCCACCCTGGGACGCGGGGTGGTGTTCTGGTCGATCGCCGTGCTGGTCGTCGGCGTCGGCCTCATCTGGCGCCAGGCCGATGAGGCACAGCGCGAGCGGTTCACCTCCGGGCGGATGGATCCGGTTCGGCTGGTCTTCGGCAGTGGAGGCTGGGCGGCCTACGCGCGGGTCGGGGCCGGACTGGCCCTGATCCTGGTGGCGCTGGTTCTGCTCGGTGCCGGTGGTGGGTCCGTGCAGGACGCGCAGGTGGCCCTGATCGCCGGTGGCCTCGGGATCGCCGGCCTCGTCTTCGTCGTCGGCCCCTGGGTCTTCCGGCTGACAGCCGATCTCAGCGCCGAGCGCGCCGAGCGGATCCGGACCCAGGAGCGGGCCGATGTGGCTGCCCATCTGCACGACTCGGTGCTGCAGACGCTGGCGCTGATCCAGAAGAGCGCCCAGGACCCGGCCGCGGTGGCCCGGTTGGCCCGGGCCCAAGAGCGCGACCTGCGGTCGTGGTTGTACGCCGGGGAGTCGACCGATGACCGGAGCCTGGCCAGCGCCCTGCGTGGCGCGGCGGCCGAGGTCGAGGACGCCCACGGCATCAGCATCGACGTGGTCGCGGTCGGCGACTGCCCGATGCACGAGACCCTGCGGCCCCTGATCGCGGCCTCCCGGGAGGCGATGACCAATGCGGCCAAGCACGCCGGAACCGGGCGGGTCGATGTGTATGCGGAAGTGGAGGCGCGCGCGGTGTCGATCTTCGTCCGCGACCGAGGGGTGGGCTTCGATGCCGACGCCGTTCCCGAGGATCGACTCGGAGTCCGCAACAGCATCCTCGACCGAATGACCCGACACGGCGGCACGGCCGAGGTGCGCTCGGAGCCCGGCGAGGGCACCGAGGTGCGGCTGCGGCTGGCCAGACCGGACAAGAGCGAATCCACCGACACCAAGGAGACCCGATGACCGAGACCAAGCCGGTCGGCGTCGTCATTGTCGACGACCACGCGATGTTCCGCAGTGGCGTCCGTTCCGAACTGACCAACGCCGGTGCCGGAGTCGTCGAGATCCTCGCCGAGGCCGCCGACGTGGACGAGGCCGTGGCTGCGATCGCGGCCCACCAGCCCGACGTCGTTCTGCTCGACGTCCACCTGCCCGGTGGCGGTGGCGTCGAGGTGATGCGCCGAACCGGTGCCTCCGCGACGCGCTTCCTCGCGCTCAGCGTCAGTGACGCAGCCGAGGACGTCATCGGCACCATCCGCGGCGGCGCACGAGGCTATGTCACCAAGACCATCACCGGCCCCGAACTCGTCTCGGCGATCCGACGCGTCGCCGAGGACGACGCGGTCTTCTCGCCGCGGCTCGCCGGGTTCGTCCTCGACGCCTTCGCCGGCACCATCGAGGTCGCCGCCGTCGATGAGGACCTGGACCGGCTGACCGAGCGTGAGCGCGAGGTGATGCGGCTGATCGCCCGCGGCTACGCCTACAAGGAGGTGGCCAAGGAGTTGTTCATCTCCGTCAAGACCGTCGAGACCCACATGTCCAGCGTGCTGCGCAAACTCCAGCTCTCATCGCGCCACGAACTGACCCGCTGGGCCAACGACCGCCGGCTGCTCTAGTGATGCCTAGGGTGTCTCCATGGAAACCCTGCGACTGATCCTCCTCTTCCTCCACATGCTGGGCTGGGCCGCCTTGTTCGGGGGACTCCTCGTCCAGATGCGTGAGAGTGAGAAGCGGGTCAACGCGGCCATGCGAGACGGCATCGGTCTCGCGTTCGTGACCGGGCTCGCCGTGGTGGGGGTGCTCGAGGGCGGCGACTTCGCCACCCCGGACCACGCCAAGATCGCGGTCAAGACCGTGATCGGGCTGATCCTGTTGGTCTTGGTGATGGCCAACGGGCGCAAGCCGCAGATCCCGCAGGGCCTGTGGGCCGGCCTGCTCGCCCTGACCACGATCAACATCGCCGTCGCGGTCTTCTGGTCCTCCGCGCACCTGTGATGGTGAGATACTGAGTTCGAGATATCCCTCCCTCGGGGAGGGGTCGGTGGGCTCAGGAGGCTCGCATGATCGTCGCGATCATCGTTGGTGCGGTTGTGGTGGTTGGCTTCGGCGTGGCGTGGTGGAGCAGTGGCCGCGCGCGCCCCAGGGGTCACTCGCATCCCGACTTCGGCGAGTACGAC
>JBFIDC010000102.1:0-10066 GCA_041581495.1 Nocardioides sp.
ACCGTGATCGGCGCGGGCGACCTGGCCACGCTGACCGACGAGGACGACCCGGGCGCCCCGGTCCGGCCGGTCGGCGCCTTCCTCTACGAGCCCGACGGTGCGGTGATTCGGGCCGGACTGGTCACCGCCGTCGCGGCGGGCGTCGACGGCGGTCTGATCGATGAGCACCTCGCCTATGTCACCGGCGACGCGTCGTTCCGCACCCCGTTCGCCCGGAGCTACCAGGTGCTCGAAGAACTCCCCTACCGCGAGAAGGCGCTGCGCGCGGCCCTGCGCGAACGCGGGGTGGGTCGGCTGACGATCAAGAAGCGGGGTGTCGACGTGGTGCCCGAGCAGTTGCGCAAACGGCTCGCCCTCACCGGCGACAACGAAGCCACCATCGTGATGACCCGGGTCGCCGGCGAGGGCACCTGCCTGCTGGTGCGGCCGTTCTAGAACCGCTCGGCGCCGATGGTGGTGTCGTCACCGTGTCCGGTGTGGACGACGGTCTCGTCAGGCAGGTCGAAGAGTCGCGCGCGGATCGAGGCCTCGAGGGTGGGCAGGTCCGAGAACGATCGTCCGGTCGCACCGGGGCCCCCGTTGAACAGGGTGTCGCCGGTGAACACGCAGCCCAGATCGGCGGCATAGAAGCAGCAGCCTCCGGGGGCGTGGCCGGGGGTGTGCAGCGTGCGCAGCGTCGTCCCGCCCACGCCGAGTTCCCAGCCGTCGAGCAGGTCGAGGTCCCAGAGGTACTGGCCGGTCTCGGCGTCGCCGTGGGTCAACTCCCACAGCGGTCGGTCGTCGGGGTGCAACATGATCGGTGCACCGCCACCCTCGTTGACGGCCTCGCGAAGAGCCGGCGCCATCCGGCAGTGGTCATCGTGCGCATGCGTCAGCAGGATCGCCTTGACCCGGCGGCCCGCCACGACCTCGAGGATCGCCTCGACCGAGTGCGGAGCGTCGATGACCACGCACTCCTCGTCGTCGCCGATCACCCAGATGTTGTTGTCGACCTCGAAGGTCTCTCCGTCGAGGCTGAAGGTGCCGCTGACCACCGCGTGGTCGACTCGCGTCGCACCGGCCATCAGAGGACCACCACCGAACGAAGGACCTCGCCGCCGTGCATCCGGTCGAATGCCGCCTCGACGCCGTCCAGTGGGATCTGCTCGGAGACGAAAGCGTCGAGGTCGAGCCGCCCCTGCTGGTAGAGATCGACCAACATCGGGAAGTCCCGCGAGGGCAGGCAATCGCCGTACCAACTCGACTTGAGGGATCCACCTCGACCGAACACGTCGATCAGTGGGATGTCGGGCATCGTCATGTCCGGAGTGGGTACGCCGACCAACACCACGGTGCCGGCCAGGTCGCGGGCATAGAACGCCTGCTTCCAGGTCTCGGGTCGGCCCACCGCCTCGATGACGACGTCGGCGCCGAAGCCACCTGTGAGCGTCTGGATCGCCTCGACCGGGTCGACCGCGGAGGAGTCGACGGTGTGCGTGGCACCCATCCGCGTGGCCGCTTCGAGTTTCTTGGCGTCGATGTCGACCGCGATGATCGGTGAGGCCCCCGCGAGCGCGGACCCGGCGATCGCTGCCACGCCGACCCCACCGCAACCGATGACGGCCACCGACTTGCCGCGGGTGACCGCGCCGGTGTTGATCGCGGCTCCGATGCCGGCCATCACCCCACAGCCCAGCAGTCCGACCGCTGCCGGGCGTGCCGAGGCGTCGACCTTGGTGCACTGGCCCGCCGCCACGAGCGTCTTCTCGGCGAAGGCGCCGATGCCGAGAGCGGGCGAGAGTTCAGCGCCGGCCCCCTCTCCTTCGGCGAGGGTCATCTTCTGGGTCGCGTTGTGGGTGGCGAAGCAGTACCACGGCTCACCGCGGTCGCAGGCGCGACAGTTGCCGCACACCGCGCGCCAGTTGAGGACGACGAAGTCGCCCGGGGCCACGCTGGTCACGTCCGGCCCGACGGCCTCGACGATGCCGGCGGCCTCGTGACCGAGCAGGAACGGGAACTCGTCGTTGATCCCACCCTCGCGGTAGTGCAGGTCGGTGTGGCAGACCCCGCAGGCCTGGATCTTGACCACGGCCTCGCCCGGACCGGGGTCCGGGACGTTGATGGTGACCAGTTCGACCGGAGCACCCTTGCTCCGTGCCACGACGGCCTTGACCTGCTGCATCTGATTGCTCCTCGCGGGCTTGTCGGAGTGGGCTTGTCGAACTGGGCGTGCCTTGCCACGGTATCTGGGGTGCGTGGCAACTTTGCGCCGCCTCGTGGCGTCTCTATGGCATGCACCGATCACAGGAGGACGCCATGCCCCGTCGAATCAGAATGCGTGTCACCAGGTCCGTGCTGCTCGTGACGCTGGGGGGCGTCGCGCTGGCCGGCTGTGGCACCGAGGTCAGGGACGGGACGACCACGCCGTCCGCGGGCCAGTCCTCAAGCGGTTCCTCCGCACCCTCCCCCACATCGACACCGACCAGCACCCCGGTGCCGACGCCGGACACCACGGCCGACGGCGTCGTCCTGCTCAACGAGCGTCTCTCAGCGGGCCGAGCGCCCGGGGTCGCCTACGTTCAGGCCGGAGGCACCGTGCACCTGCCGGACGGCACGGTGCGCGAAGCGGCGCACGACTACAACGGGTTCGCGGTGACCGGGGACCTGCTGGTCGGCGGGTGGTACGACAACGAGGACGGCAAGGACTATGTGGACGTCGAGACGGGTGGCGAACTCACCACCACCCGGATGGGCCAGGGCATCGCGCAGAGCGCCTCCGGCAAGACCATCGCTTGGAACACCCCTGACGGCACCATCCAAACCGCGTGGGATGGCGGCCAGGTTGAGATCGGCAAGGCCAAACGCGGGAGCACCGTGACGGCCGTGACCGGGGACGGCACCTGCTTCGAGGCCGAGTCTCCCAGCGGTGGCTGTGCGGTCTACTACGCGCCGCGGACCGGCCCTGCCCGGCTGACCTCCTCACACGGGATCGACGACATCGTCGGGTCGCGAACCCTCCACGTGAGCGATGTCGCCCCCAACGGTGATCTCGCTTCGCAGACCTCTGTCAGCGATGAGGGCAGCTGCTCCGGCGTGCAGCGGGCAGGACGCGACAAGCTCCGCTGGGAGACCTGCGACTACAGCTTGTTCGGCTTCTCGCCCGACGGCGGGCACCTGCTTGCTGGACCGGCCTATCTCGACGGCCTCGGCTTTGCTGACATCCAGATCCTTGATGCCGCGACTGGCGAAGAGACTGCGAGCTTCCGAGTCCCCGAGGGTTACATCGCGGGCTGGACGTGGGAGAGCCCCGACAGTGCTCTGCTCGTGACCTATCGGGACTCCTGGCAGATGGTGCGCATCACCACCTCCGGTGCCGCCGAGACCGCGCTGATCTGGGACGGCGAGGACCGCGACGAACTCGAACGCCCCTGGACGCTCGCCATGCGACCGAGCTGAGGGTGCCTGACCCCCCGGTGCGGTCGTGGGGCTGAGACCTCATCCGGCTCAGGAGTTCATGTAACTGACTGTTCGGGGTTCTTTCAGGCTGGCTGGACAGCCTGAAAGATGCACAAACAGTCAGTTACATGGAGGCCGTCAGACCAGGACGCTGGTGATCGGCTGGCTGGAGTCGGCCGGCAGGTCCAGGGCGGACGGCGTACGCCCGCGGGCGACCATCTCGGCGCCGAGCGCGGCGACCATGGCGCCGTTGTCGGTGCACAGCCCAGGACGCGGGACCCGGACCCGGATACCCAGGGGTTCGGCGCGGGACTCGGCCATCGCCCGCAACCGGGAGTTGGCGGCGACACCGCCCCCGATCAAGAGATCCTCGATGCCCTGCTCCGAGGCAGCGTCGAGGGCCTTGCGGACCAGAACGTCGCAGACGGCCTCTTGGAACGAGGCGGCGACATCGGCTACGGGCACCGGTTCACCGGAGCGCTCGCGGGCCTCGACCCAGCGCGCCACCGAGGTCTTCAGCCCGGAGAAGGAGAAGTCGAAACGGTGGCGCTCGAGGTCGCGACGAGAGGTGAGTCCACGGGGGAAGTCGATGGCCACGGAGTTGCCCGACCGGGCCTCACGGTCGATGTGCGGTCCACCCGGGAACGGCAGACCCAACAGCCGGGCGACCTTGTCGAAGGCCTCACCGGCCGCGTCGTCGATGGTGGCACCGAGCGGCTCGACCCCGGTCGTGACGTCCTCGACCCGCAGCAGGCTGGAGTGCCCGCCGCTGACCAGCAGCGCCAGCACCGGCTCGGGCAGCGCGCCGTGCTCCAACTGATCGACAGCGACGTGCGAGGCGAGGTGGTTGACGCCATAGAGCGGCTTGCCGAGCCCGATCGCCAACGCCTTCGCTGCGGCGACACCGACAAGCAGCGCCCCGGCCAGGCCCGGGCCGCTGGTCACCGAGATCGCATCGACGTCGTGCAACGAGATGCCCGCGGTCTCGCAGGCTCGCTCGATGGTCGGCACCATCGCCTCGAGGTGGGCGCGGCTGGCGACCTCGGGGACGACGCCGCCGAACCGCGCGTGCTCCTCGACGCTGCTGGCGACCGCGTCGGCGAGCAGCGTGTGTCCACGCACGATGCCGACCCCTGTCTCGTCGCAGGAGGTCTCGATGCCGAGCACCAACGGTTCGTCAGACACGACAACTCCCCCCACACCCGCGGCCCAGCGAACGCCGCATCACCACGGCCGCGGCGCCGTCGCGGTAGTACTTCGGCCGGCGATCCACCTCGATGAAGTCCTGATTGCCATAGAACGCCAGCGCGCCGGCGTTGTCGGCGCGGACCTCGAGCAGCATCCGGTCCGCGCGTGAGGTGCGTGCGAGCGCATGGGCGGCCTCCAGCAGGTCGGAGGCGTGGCCGGCCCGGCGCTGCTCGGGGGTGACGGCGATGCGCTGCAACTCGGCGATCTCGCCGGCCAGGCTCACCACGGCATGCCCGACCACGGTGCCGTCGTCCTCGGCGACCAGGTAGTGGACCGTCGGCAGGGTCCCGGACAGGCCCTCGGCCAGCAGGTTCTCCGACCAGGCATCCGCACCGAGGTTCTGGACCTCCAGGGCCACGACCGCGTCGAGGTCGGCGATGGTGGCCGCCCGAACGCTCACGTGCCCACCTGCTTGGCCGGGCCGGGTGCCACCGCGTCGGGGCGGCGCAGATACAGGGGGTCCGGGTCGGTCAGTTCGGCTCGCTCCTCGGCGATCGCGACGGCCAGCCAACCGGCACTGGGGCGCGTGGGTTCCACCGCGTTGGGGAACGCCTCGGGATAGAGCCGGGCACCCTCGCCCGCGACCGGGAGGTCGGTGGCGAGCACGGCCGGCTTGTCGACGACCGGGCCGTCCAGGCGCACCCCGTCGGCGTCATAGGACGCGAAGTAGACCTCCTTGCGGCGCGCGTCGGTGGCGACCACGAAGTCACCGCCGACCCCACGCTCGGCCGCCTCGAGGGCGAGCACGTCGAGGGTGCACACGCCATAGACCGGGATCTCGAGCACGAACCCCAGGGTCCGAGCGGTCACCAGTCCGACGCGCAGCCCGGTGAACGGGCCCGGCCCGACGCCCACACCGATCGCGGTGAGGTCCTGCCGCACGATCCCGACCCGGTCGAGGGCGGCGGCGATCAGGGGCGCCAACTCCTCGCCGTGGCGCATCGCCGTCTCACCGGAGAGTTCGGCGACGACGTCGGCGCCGTCGTGGACGGCGACCGTGACCAGGGGTGTCGCGGTGTCGAAGGTCAGCAGCACTAGAGCGACCGCCAATGGGTGATCAGGTGGCCGTGCTCACCGAGCAGGTGCACCGCGAACGACGGCGGCGCCTGCTCCCAGACCAGGGCCAGCGGTTCGGCGCCCAGTGGCACCGTGGACGCGACTCCCCCGCCGATCAGCAGCGGCTTGCCGGCGAAGGTGGACACCGCTTGAGTATGCGCGTGCCCCACAAGGGTTCCCGCATGGTGTGAGTGCTCGCGCAAGGTCACCTCGAGGCGACGGGGCGCGCGCAGCATCACCGGGTCCATCAGGCTGACCCCGATCTCGACCGGGGGGTGGTGCAGGCACACGTACGTCGGCCGCGCATCCTCGGCCAGTCGCTCACCGAGCCAGGCCAGCGTGGCCTCGGTGATCTCGCCCGGGTCGATGCGCTCTCCCGCCGGCGCCGAGATCAGCGAGTCGAGCATCAGGAAGCGAGCGTGGGGCAGGTCGAGGACCTGGTCGAGTCGCTCACCGCTGACCGGTTCGCGACCCAGCAGGCCACGCGTGAAGGCGTCGCGGACGTCGTGGTTGCCGATGCCGACCAGCATCGGGCCTGGCCAGCGGGCCAGCGCCGCTCGGGCCTGGTCGTACTCGGCGGGGAGCCCGTGATCGGCGATGTCGCCGGTGACCAACAGCAGGTCCGGCATCGGTTCCATCGCCATCAGGTGGTCGAGGACCAGGTCGACCCGTGCCGCCGCTGCGGCCGGGCCGCCGAAGTGCAGGTCGGTGATCTGGGCAACCGTGTGGGCGGGGTTCACCAGGTCGCGCCGATCCATCGGGGGCCGAGCCCATGCACCCGCACTTCCCGCTCCTCGTCCTCGATGTCACCACTGCGTTCGATGCGTACCTCGAGACGGGATTCGGCCAGCGCCTCGGCGACACCCTCACCCCATTCGACGACGGTGACCGCGGCGTCGAGCGACGCGTCGAGATCGAGGTCGTCGAGTTCCTCGAGCCCGGAGAGCCGGTAGGCATCGACATGCACCAGAGCGGGTCCACCCACCTCGCTGGGATGGACTCGCGAGATCACGAAGGTCGGGGACGTCACCGGGCCGCGGACGCCCAATCCGGCCCCCAGGCCCTGGGTGAAGGTGGTCTTGCCGGCACCCAGGCCACCGATCAGCAGCACCAGATCGCCGGCCCGGAGTCGGGAGCCGATGCGCGCGCCGAGTTCGTGCATCGACTCGGCGTCCGGGACCGCCACGACGTGGTCGAGAGGGCGACGCAACTCGATGAACGGTGAGATGTGGTCGACCCGCGCGAACCCGTGCCGCTCCCAGAAGGAGATGCTGGCCGGCAGTTCCTCGCGGGCGAGCACCGCCGCCGACGTCGCGCCGCTGGCTCGTGCGGCCTCGAGCGCCGCCTCGACCAGGGCGCCGGCAACGCCCTTGCCCTGAACCTCGGGAACGACTCCGAAGCGGCGCAGGAACATCGTGTCGCCCTCGAGTTCGAAGATCATCGCCCCTGCCGGGGTCCCCTCGAACTCGGCCAGCAGGCCGCCATGGGACTCGAGTCGGGCCCGGATCGTCTCGACCGTCTCGGCGGCCGCGTTGGCCGGTGGGTCCAACGGGGGCCGGGCACCGAAGGCGGCCCGGACCACACCGAGGACCTCCTCGGCGGCCTCCGGACCCACCGGGACCACCGAGCGCGAACTCACCGAATCCACCGAACCCACCGGGGTCACCGGGTCGCGATCTGATCGGTCGCCAGGGACAGGAGTTGGTCGAGTTCCGCGTTGACCTGGTTGTAGCGCTCGAGGATCACCATGTGGCCCGCGCCCTCGCATTCCAGCAGCGTCGAGCCGGCGATGTTGGCGTGCAGTTTGCGGCTGTGCCCGATCGAGGTGAGCTTGTCGGCGGTGCCACCCACGATTGTCGTCGGCACCTGCGACAACGCGCGGACGGCATCGAACTTGTCCAACGCGCCGAACGAGGGGAAGAACTCGGCAACCACCTCGAACGGCGTCTCCGAGAGCATGTCGTCGACGAAGTTGACGTAGGCCTCGGGCATGTCCTCGCCGAAGGCGAGCTTGTCGATGGCCACCATCGCCGCCGCCCGGCCGGCCCGGCGGATTCCGTCGACGGTGCGGTGGCCGCGAGCGAGGGTTCGCACCGCTTCGTGGGTGACCCGGCCGGTCAGTTTGGCGGGGATCATGGGCAGCAGGATGCGGCTGGGGTCCAGTCCGCCCGCGGTGGTGGAGATCAGCCCGACCCCGACCACACGCTCCCCGAAGATCTCGGGGTGCTGCTCGGCCAGGGCCACGATCGTCATGCCGCCCATGGAGTGCCCGACCAACACCACGGGACCCTCAGAGGCGACCGCATCCAGGACGGCGAGCAGGTCGTGGCCGAGTTGCTCGATGGTCGCGTGGCCACTGGGTGAGCGTCCCGAACGACCGTGCGAGCGCTGGTCATAGAAGACGGTGCGCACCAGACCCCGATAGGCCGCGCGCTGGAAGTGCCAGCAGTCCAGGTTGAGTGCGTAGCCGTGGGCGAAGACCACCGTGAGTGGCGCCGGCGCCACGCGCCCCCGTGCGCGTCGACCGGCGTTCGGTGCCTGGGTCTTGTCCTCGACCTCGTCGACCTCCACGTGCAGGGGGACGCCGTCATCGGCGACGACGGTGATGGGACGCGAGCGCAGGGTTCCGAACGGCGTCTCATCGCCGACACGTCGACCGATCCGACGGCTCTGCCGGGAGACCTCGAACGCCGTCGCCCCCACAGCGACCCCGAGCGTCGCCGCGATCCCAGCGATACGCCTCCCCGGGCTCATCGGGTCTCCTCGCTGTCGACGTACCGGCGGATCAGGCGACCACCGATCCGCGTGACGATCTCATAACTGATGGTGCCGCAGGCCTCGGCCCAGTCCTGGGCGGTCGGCTCACCGGCACGACCCGACCCGAAGACGACGACGTCGTCGCCGGCGGCCACCTCGGCGCCCTCCAGGTCGATGACGAACTGGTCCATGCAGATGGTGCCGCGGACCGGACGACGCGAACCGCCGGCCCACACGTGCGCCCGGTTGCTGCCACTCCTGGGCAGTCCGTCGGCGTAGCCGACCGGCACCAGCGCGAGGGACGTGTCGTGGTCCGCGATCCAGGTGCGGCCGTAGGAGACCGCCTGCCCCGCGGCGATGCCCTTGACCATCGCCACCGAAGCGCGCACCGTCATCGCCGGGACCAGACCGAGGTCGGGGGTGTGCCCGGGGGCCGGGTCCAGTCCGTAGGCGGCGATCCCAACGCGCACCAGGTCGAGGCGGGACTGGGGGCGCAGGATCGCGGCGGCGGAGTTGGCCAGGTGCCGGACCTCGGGGTCCAGGCCCGCGCTCGCGGCGAGGTCCAGCGCCTCGTCGAAGGCACGCTGCTGGGCGTCGTTCGCCGGGTCGTCGGGTTCGTCACTGGAGGAGAAGTGCGACCAGATCCCCGTCACCCGGATCCTGCCCTGGCGTTCGTGGTCGCGGGCGGCGTGCATCAGGTCGTGCCAGAGCGATCGCGGCGCACCGTTGCGGTGCAGACCGGTGTCGACCTTGATCTGCACGCGGGCCGGGCGGTCACCGACCGCGTTCAGCACCTCGTCGAGTGCACGCAGCGACGAGACGGTGATGTCGATGTCCTGTTCGATCGCCGGCGCGTAGTCCTCGCCGGGCACGGTCAACCAGCACAGCAGCGGGCCCGTGTCTCCGGCCCCACGCAGCGCGAGCGCCTCGTCGATGGTGGCCACGCCGAGCCAGTCGGCACCGCCCTCCCGGGCGGCGCGAGCGGCCTCGGTCAGGCCGTGTCCGTAGCCGTCGGCCTTGACCACGACCATCATCGCGGTCTCGGTGAACGCCTTGAGCCTGCGGACATTGCTGCGGATCGCGGCCGCGTCGACCACGATCTCTGCACGCGCTCGTCCCCGGCTCATCGGGGCGATTCTCCCACTCAGGCGCCGCGGAGGGCAGCGCGGACCGCTGCGGGGATGGCGTTCGCCACGTCCGAGGCCACGATGGGGGCGGCCTGACCGGACTGCCGGCCAGTCAGGTGGGCGGCCAGATGGGCGGCCGAGCCGTGCAGCCAGGCGCCTACCGCCGCGGCGTCGTACGCGGTGAGGCCGGCGGCCAGCAGCGACCCGATCAGCCCGGCCAGGACGTCTCCGGCCCCTGCCGTTGCCAGCCAGGGCGTCCCGGTGGTGTTGACCCGCACCGCGCCGCTCGGTTCGGCGACCACCGTGCGTCGGCCCTTGAGCAGCACGACCGCCTGGTAGCGGTCCGCCGCCTCCCGGGCGTGCAGCAGTGGACGCGCCTCGATCTCGGCGCGGCGCACCCCCAACAACTGCACCAACTCGCCCGCGTGCGGGGTGAGGACGGC
>JBFIDC010000103.1:0-9814 GCA_041581495.1 Nocardioides sp.
GGGTGATGGGTGGTCCTGGCCAGGCAGGACCATGTTGGGCTTGAGCAGGGTGGCCTCGAGGACAACGCGGTGGCGCGCGAGTTGGTCATAGACGGCGCGCAACGCCGCGAGCGTCACCGAGGCACATTCGTCGAGGTCGTGGGCGCCGTCCATGAGCACCTCGGGTTCCACGATCGGGGTCAGGCCGGCCTCCTGGGCCAGCGCGGCGTAGCGCGCAAGGGCATGGGCGTTCGCCTCGAGACAGGTGGCCGACGGCACCCCGTCCTTGATGCGGATGACCGCACGCCACTTCGCGAACCGTGCACCGAGGGAGGCGTACTCCTCCAGCCGGGAGCGGAGCCCGTCCAGGCCTTCGGTGACCACCTCGTCGGGGAAGCCGGCGAGTGGTTTCGTGCCGCCGTCGACCTTGATCCCGGGGATGACGCCCTGCTGGCGGAGCAACTCGGGCAGGGGCGTGCCGTCGGATGCCTGCTGCCGCATCGTCTCGTCGAACAAGATGACGCCGCTGATGTGCTCCCCCAGACCGGGGGTGCTGAACAGGATCTCGCGGTAGCCGCGTCGCACGGACTCGGTCGAGGTGACACCGATGGCGGCCAGTCGCTTCGCCATGGTCGGCGTGCTCTCATCGGCGGCCAGGATGCCCTTGCCCGGGGCGACCAACTGCTCGGCTGTGGCGGTCATGGAATCGATGTTCATCAACTGCTCCTGGTTCCTCTCGCTCGTGAGCTGAGTCAGGGCACTCACGGGATCTGCGCACATGGAATCCCCGCTGCATCGGACTACCCGTCCAGCAAAGCGCGGCGCTGACGCACGCACCATGGACTTAGGTCCCCTTCGACCGAGTCGAACGCTCCGCGGGGGGAACCGTCGAGGCAGGCGGTCGGACCACGGGACGAACGTCAGTTCAAGACCGGTCCAAAGCCTCAGGCGCACGTACCCACGACCGTCGGAGGATGAGAGGTGGAACACATTCCTTGCGGACTCTGGGAGGGGTCGAGATGCGTGCACTGCGATTGACGAGTTGGAAGAGCGAGCCGGTACTCAGCGATGTGCCTGAGCCCGAACCGGGACCAGGGCAGGTAGTGATCCAGGTGGGCGGAGCCGGGGCCTGCCACTCCGACCTGCACCTCATGTGGGACTTCGATGAGGGCCAACTGCCGTGGAACCCACCGTTCACCCTCGGGCACGAGAACGCCGGCTGGGTTCACAAGATCGGTCAAGGAGTCCAGGGATTCGAGCCCGGACAACCTGTCGCCGTCACCGGCGCGTGGGGCTGCGGAACGTGCTCCCGGTGTCGCGAAGGGGTCGAGATCTACTGCGAGAACCCGATGGCTGCCCCGATTCCCGGTGGAGGCGGCGGTCTGGGACTGGACGGTGGGATGGCCGAGTACCAGTTGGTCCATGACTCCCGCTTCCTGGTGCCGCTGCCCGAGGGCCTGGACCCGGTCCACGCCGCGCCGTTGACGGACGCCGGGTTGACGCCCTACCACGCGATCAAGCGGTCACTTCCCAAGCTGACCCCCGACGCCACAGCGGTCGTGATCGGCGCCGGCGGGCTGGGACACATGGCGGTCCAGCTCCTCAAGGCGATCTCACCGGCCGGCGTCGTGGTCGTCGATCCTCTCGAGTCGGCGCGTGATCTCGCCTCGAAGTACGGGGCGGACCTGGTGCTCGAACCCGGGGAGGAGACCGTCGCCGCGATCCGCGAGCATGCGCACGGCCGAGGCGCGGACCTGGTCCTCGACTTCGTGGGCTCGGACACGACCCTGGCCACCGCCGCGGCCTCATCCCGCTCGCTGGGCGACGTCACGATCGTTGGCATCGGCGGAGGAACACTCCCTGTCTCGTTCTTCAGCGTTCCCTACGAGGTCAGCATCCAGACGACCTACTGGGGCACTCGCCGCGAACTCGTCGAGGTGCTCGAACTCGCCGCCCGGGGGCTGATCACCCCTGACGTCCACACCTTCTCGCTGGAGGACTCCCCCACGGCCTATCAACGCCTGCGTTCCGGTGACATCGCGGGCCGGGCAGTCGTGGTGCCGTCCGAGTCCTACACCGGCTAGGAGACGCATCGGCGATGCGGAAGCGCCACGTTGGCGCTCCGCATCGCTTCAGCGGGTCCCCCATCGCTCGCGGTTCACTTGGCGGTGAGGAAGTCGATGCAACTGCGCATCGTCACGAGTCGGTCGTAGTCGTCCTCGGTGATGGCCACGCCGCTGCGCTTGGAGAGCGTCTCCATGAACGACAGGTTGTCGAGGGAGTCGAGTTCGAACTCCGAGCGCAGGGGCGTGTCGTCGCCCAGGGCGTCGAAGTCCGCGTCCGGGACGATGAAACGGACCGCCTCGATGACCAGGCCGCGAGCCTGACTCTGATCCATGGACTGCGTACTCATAGTTCCTCCGGGTGTTGCAGGTGGTGGTCGATACGGGCCAAGAACCGGGCCCCGGTCATGGCGTCGCTGGCTCGATGATCGGCCGAGAGCGTCACGGTGGTGAGCGGTCGCACGCCGAGCAAACCGTCGACGGCCCAGGGCCGCTCAGCGATCCGACCCACCCCCACCAGGGCCACCTGTGGCGGGAAGATCACGCCATAGACCGACTCGACGCCCTGCTCTCCGAGGTTGGTGATGGTCAGCGTGCCCTCGGTCAGCTCTCGCCCGCGCAGCCGCCCCCGTCGGGCCCGATTCACCAGATCCTTCAACTGCGCCATCAGGTCCTCGACGCCCACGGCCGACGCGTCCAGCAGAGCGGGGGTGACCAACCCACCGCCACGCAGAGAGACCGCCATCCCGAGGTTGACCTGGCTGGATGCCTCGAACCCGTCCTCGCCCCAGTACCCGTTGAGTTCGGGCACCTCGGTCGCGGCGAGCGCCGTCGCCTTGCACACCAGCGCCGCCGGCACCAGTCGCTCGCCGATCGAGCGGTTGCGGTTGGCCTCGCGCAGCCACTCGGTGGCGCGAGTCATGTCCACGGTGCTCGAGAGGTAGTAGTGCGGGATCTCGCGCTTCGAGCGGGCCATCAGGCCCGCGATCGCGGCTCTCATCTTGTCGCTCTGGGCGGCGCCGGACGCCGGCACGGAGACCGGCTCCGGTGCCGGCTCAGCGACGTGCTCGGCCGGTTCGGCGGCTTGACCCTGCACCGAGCCGATCACGCCCGCGGCCGCCTCGTGCGCGGCCCGCACGTCCTCGGCGGAGATCGGCCTGCCGGCGGCGTGAGGCACCGCAGCCAGGTCCAGCCCGTGTTCGGCAGCCAGCCTGCGCGCATACGGCGTAGCCCGCACCCCGGCCGCTGCGGGAACGGTGGCCCTCGGGGACACCTGCGCTGAGGCTGGGGCCTGTGCTGGTGACTGTGCAGGTGACTGCGCAGGTGACTGCGCAGGTGACTGCGCTGCGGCCCGGGTGACGTCGTCGCGGGTGACCTGGCCACCGGGACCGGTGCCCTGCACCTGGGCGAGGTCGACCCCGAGTTGCTCGCCCAGCCGGCGGACCAGCGGTGAGCGGACCGCTGCCACCGGCGCCGGCCCTGGCTCCGGCGATGGCTCGGGCGCTGGCTCCGGCACGGACTCGGGTTCGGGTGTCGGCTCCGGCTCTGCCGGGGCGGCGGCAGCGTCCGCGTCGGCGGGCTCGATGGTCGCCAGGGGGGTGCCGACCGAGACGGTCGTGCCGGGCTCGACCAGGAGTTCGGATACGACGCCCGCGAGGAAGGTCTCCACCTCGATCGCGGCCTTGGCCGTGTCCACGACCGCGACGATGTCGCCCCTGCTCACGACGTCACCGGGGCGCACCAGCCACTCGAGCAGGGTGCCTTCCTCCATGTCGGCACCGAGCGAGGGCATGGTGAACGAGGCCATCTCTCAACCCTGCTCTGGACTCATCGTGCGCCGCGCTGCCTCCGCAATCGTGGCGGACTGCGGCAGCGCGGCGTCCTCCAGATGCTTCGGGTAGGGCAACGGGACCTCGGCGCTGCAGACCCTCTCGACAGGGGCGTCCAGGTCATAGAGCGCCTGCTCCATGATCCGCGCGCTGATCTCTGCGGACAGGCTTCCGCTGCGCCAGCCCTCGTCGACCACGACGGCACGGTGGGTGCGGCGCACGGACCCGATGAACGTCTCGTCGTCCAGGGGCCGCAGCGTGCGCAGGTCGATGACCTCTGCTGAGATCCCGTCGGCCGCAAGCAGGTCCGCGGCCTCCAGGGTCGTGCCGAGGGTTCCGCCGTAGGTGATCAGTGTGACGTCGGTGCCCTCGCGACGCACCACGGCACGGTCGATGTCGACGGCCCCGGCGTCCGCAGCCAGCACGCCCTTCATGTTGTAGAGCGAGCCGTGCTCGAAGATCAGCACCGGGTCGGGGTCCTTCAACGCGGTGAGCAGCATGCCGCGGGCGTCCTCGAGGGTCGCCGGCGCCAAGATGCGCAGACCCGGGATGTGGGCGTACCAGCCTTCGAGGCTGTGGGAGTGCTGCGCGGCCAGTTGGCGGCCACCGCCGGTCGTCATCCGGATCACCAGGGGGACGTTGAACTGCCCACCGGACATGTGCAGGAGCGAGGCCGCAGTGTTCATGATCTGGTCGAGTGCCAGCAGGCTGAAGTTGACCGTCATGATCTCCACGATCGGCCGCATCCCGCCGATCGCGGAACCGATGCCCGCACCCACGAATGCCGACTCCGACAGTGGGGTGTCGCGGATCCGCTCGGGCCCGAACTCCTCGAGCAGGCCCAGGCTGACCGCGAAGCAGCCTCCGTAGTCGCCCACGTCCTCACCCATCAGGTAGACGCGCTCGTCCTCCAGCATCGCCTGGCGGATCGCCGCACGCAGGGCCTCGCGGTAGGTGGTCTCGACAAGGGTGTCGTTCATGGCCGATCCTCCCCGGTGCCCGCCTCGGAGGTGACGAACCGGGTCAGGTTCTCCACCGGCTCGAACGGCGCCTGCTCGGCGGTGTCGACGGCGGCCGCGACCGCGTCGGCGACCTCGCTCCGCATGGCGGCCAGGCCGGCGTCATCGATCTGCCCGGCCGCCTTCATGGTCTTGACCAAGGCGTCGATGGGGTCGCGTTCCTTCCACTGCTCGATCTCGACCTTCTCTCGGTAGCGGTCGGGGTCATACATCGAGTGCGCGCGGAAGCGGAAGGTCCGGAGTTCGAGGAAGTGCGGCCCTCCTCCGCCACGGATCGCTTCGACCGCGCGGACCGCCGAGCGCTCCACGGCCAGGACGTCCATCCCGTCGACCGGCCAGGCCGAGAGGCCATAGGACTCCGCCCGCAACGCCAGGTCGGAGGCAGCATGCTCCTTGGCGATCGAGGTGCCCATCGCATACAGGTTGTTCTCGCAGCAGAACAGCACCGGGAGGCGCCACAGTGCCGCCAGGTTCAGCGCCTCGTGGAACTCGCCCTCTGCCGCCGCCCCCTCGCCGAAGAAGCACACCGTCACCCGATCACGGTTCTGCAGTTTGTCGGCGAGCGCGAGACCGACCGCCAGCGGCAGCCCGGCGGCGACGATGGCGTTGCCGCCGACGAAGCGGTGGGACTTGTCGAACAGGTGCATCGAGCCCCCACGACCACCACTGCACCCCGTCTGCTTGCCGAACATCTCTGCCATCAGGGAGTTCAGGGTCAGCCCGCGGGCCAGCGCGTGACCGTGTTCGCGGTAGGTGGAGAGCACCGCGTCATCTGGGCCGAGAGCAGCCATCACCCCGGCGGCGACCGCCTCCTCACCGACACACAGGTGGACGAAGCCGCGGATCCGGGCCGCGCTGTACAACTCCGCGCAAGTCTCCTCGAAGCGCCGGATCAGCACCATCGTGCGCAACAGTTCCCGCCGGTGCTCGGTGTCGGGTGCTGTTGCCTGGTCGGGCGAGCTCGTGCCGGCGCTGTGCTCGTTCACGGTGCAGCCCCCTCCAGGGTTGAGACGTCGCCCTCGGGCAATCCGAGCTCGCGCGCCTTGAGCAGCCGGCGCATCACCTTGCCGCTGCTGGTGTGCGGCAGGTGCTGGTCGAAGGCGATCTCCTTGGGAGCGAGCCCGCCCAACCGTTTGCGGGCGAAGGCAACCAACTCGCGCCGCAACTCGTCGGTGGGCTCGAAACCCGCCTTGAGCGTGAGGAACGCCTTGACCACCTCGCCCGCCACGGGGTCCGGTTTGCCGATCACCCCGGCCTCGACGACCGCGGGGTGCTCCATGAATGCGGTCTCGACCTCGAAGGGGCCGATCAGGTGGCCGGCGGACTTGATCACATCGTCGGCGCGGCCGATGAACCAGACGTAGCCGTCCTCGTCGACTCTGGCCAGGTCGCCGCTGAGGTACCAACCGCCGCCGAAGCACTTGGCGGTGCGTTCGGGGTCGTCGAGGTAGCTGCGGAACATCGAGGGCCACCCCGGGCGCAGCGCCAGTTCGCCGGTCTCGCCGGTCTTGGCTCCCCGGGCGGCACCGTCGGCGACGTCAGCCCTGCCGTCGGGGCCGCGCACCAAGATGGCGGCGTCGATGCCGGGGACCGGTCGGCCCATCGATCCGGGGCGGATCTCCATGCCGCGGTGGTTGCTGATCATGATCGCGCCGGTCTCGGTCTGCCACCAGTTGTCGTGCACCGGCAGTCCGAGCGCCGTTTGCCCCCACACGACCACCTCGGGGTTGAGGGCCTCGCCGACGCTGGCGACGTGGCGCAGCGCGGAGAGGTCATACCCCTTCGGGAGGTCCTCGCCGTACCTCATCAGCATCCGCAGCGCGGTCGGCGCGGTGTACCAGACTTGGACGCGCTGCTCGGCCAGCGTGCGGTACCACTCCTTGGCATCGAACTCGCCGGCGTAGCTCAACAAGGTGGCCCCGTGGGTCAGCGGCGCGATGATGCCGTAGGACGTGCCGGTGACCCACCCGGGGTCGGCGGTGCACCAGAACACGTCGCCGCGGTGCAGGTCCAGGGCGTAGGCCGACGTGGCGTGGTGGGCGACCACCGCCTCGTGCACGTGCACCGCGCCCTTCGGCTTGCCCGTGGTGCCGCTGGTGAAGTGCAACAACGCCGGGTCCTCGGGGTCGGTGTCCGGGATCGTGTAGTCCGGCGAGGCGGCTGCCACCAGCGCATCGAAGTCTTCGGTGCCGGGGTCCTCGACGCCACCGGTCACCAGGACGTACTCCAGGTCGGGCAACTCCTCGCGCAGATGCGCCAGGCGCCTGCGATACAGGTTCGCGGTGGTGACCAGCACCCTGACGCTCCCCAACTGCAACCGGTCCTTGACCGGCTCGGGCCCGAAGGAGGAGAAGAGCGGACAGAACACCGCTCCGCGTTTGAGCGTGCCGAGGGCCGTGACGTACTGCTCGGCCTGCCGGCCCAGCAACGAGGCCACCCGCTCCCCACGCTGGACCCCCAGGTCGGTGAGCACCTGGGCGAACCGGCTGGTGAGGTCCCGAAGGTGGGCATAACTGACGTCGGTGACGGCACCGTCGAGGCCGATGCAGCGCAGTGCCGTGACCTCCCCCCGACCTTCGTCGACGTGCCGGTCCACCGCCTCGTGGGCGATGTTCAGACCCCGGTCGCCGGGCAGTCCCGCGAGTCGGGCGCGAGCCTCGTCCCAGGTGAAGGACGCGCGGTCCTCGGCGTAGGTACTCACGTCTGCCAGGTCGTGATGGATGGGTTGCCAGGTCTGAGTCATGACGCTCCTCCTTCTCGCCAGTCTCGACGGGGAAGCGCACGCTCCTGTAGGGCTGAAGGTCCCTGCCTGTGAGTCCTATGGGCCCATGCACTGCCCGTGGCCGATGCGCACAACAGCACGGGACCATCGGCCCACCGGACCACGCCCAAGGGCCCTAGGTGGTCTGGGCTCATGCCTTCACGCTGAAGGTATGAGCCCGACACCCAAGCCGATCGTCGTGGGCTACGACGGGTCATCCGACTCCGACGTCGCCCTTGAGTGGGCCGTGCAGACGGCGAGCCAGACGCAACTGCGGTTGGAGGTCATCATCGTGGGCACTGCCATGGACCCCGTGGTGGGTGACTTCAGAGCGCACAACGAAGAACTCCTGGACGTGTGGCACCAGCGTGCCCACGCCTGGCTGGAGGAGTCGGGGGTGTCCTCCTGGGATGTGTCGATTCGACGCGGAGCCACCGTGCCCGTGCTGCTCACCGAGGCCCGCACCGCCGAGATGCTGGTGATGGGGAGTCGCGGGCACGGTCTGGTGTTCGGTTCTCTGAGCGGCTCGGTCAGTCAGCACGTCGCCCGTCACGCCAGTTGCCCGGTCGTTGTCGTGCGTCCCCCCAGGCAGGCGAACGCCCGGCAGATAGTCGTGGGCATCGACGGGTCCGAGGGCGCCCAGCAAGCCCTCCGTTTCGCCTGCACTCGAGCCAGCGCCACCGGCGATCCGGTGCTCGCTGTCCACGCCTTCCGGCCCTGGTCGTTGTCACCGCGGATCGAGACCGCCCTCCACACCACGGCCCGGGACGTGGAGGAGACCGACCGACTCTTCACCGACACCACGCAGAAGGTCCGAGACGACTTCGTCGACGTCGACCTCACCACGGCCGCGGTGGCCGGATCGGCCGACCGTGTCCTGATCGACTTCAGCGCCGACGCGTCGCTGGTCGTGGTCGGATCGCGTGGCCGGGACGCCTTCGCCGAGATGCTGCTCGGCTCGGTCGCACAGCAAGTGCTCCACCGGGCCCAGTGCGCCGTAGCCATCGTGCGGTAGCCCGCGGTCGGCGTGCCGTCGGTGCCGACCAGCGGAATGCCGGTGCTAGAAGAGCGAGATGATCTGCCAGCCTCCCAGGCCCGCTGACGCGACGGCCCCGAGCAACCCGATCACCAGCCACCGCTTGCCCGCCAGCGCGGGATGGGTTCGGGTCAGACGCACCAGAGCCAGATTGACCAACGTGAACACGGTCAGGGTGATGATGCTGGTCGCGCGCGCCAGTTCCACGAGCGGGAAGAAGACCACGAGCGCCACGATCACCGCCCCGACGAGCACGGTGGCACGCGTCGGCGTCTGATGCTTGCGGCTGACAACGGCGAGGGCGCCGGGCAGTTGACCATCGTTGGCCATCCCATACAAGACACGGGACGCCATCACGATCTGGATCAGGATGCCGTTGATCATGGCAAGGCTGGTGATCGTCGCGATCGGGGCGGAGTTGAACCCGCTCACCTCGGCGAAGATCACCGCCATGGGGGCGCTCGACTCGGTGATCTCGGACCGGTTGGTCAAGGACGCGGCGACCAACGCCAACGAGACATAGACCAGCATCGTGACCCCGAGGGTCCAGGCGATCGCTCGGGGGGTGGTCCGCCGGGGGTCGATGGTCTCTTCGGCCATGTTCGCGATGTCCTCGAACCCGATGAAGGCGAAGAAGGCGATGCCGGCGGCAGCGAACACCGGCCCGATGGCACCGTCGGCGAAGAGGTTGAAGGAGGGAGCGATCGCGTCCACCTGCACAGACGGGATGCCGAAGCCGATCACCACCAGGATCGTCCCGACCTCGAGCACCGTCACCAGCGCCGCGAGCACCACGCTCTGTTTGACTCCCCACCACGCCACGGCGCACAGCAGCGCCACCACACCCACAGCCGCCGCCGGCTCCGGAACCGGGATGAGAGTGGAGACGTAGCCGGCGAACGCCAAGGCCACGACCGCGCTCGAGATGACGCCGGTGACCACGACGCCGCCACCGGCCAGACGTCCGGCGCGGGTGCCCAGACCGTTTCGAACATAGACGGCCTCTCCCCCGGCACGAGGGAACTGACCCACCAGCGCCATGTAGGAGATCGCGGTCAGGCCGGCGATCACGCCTGCGACCAAGAAGGCCACCGGCGCCTGGTCGCCGGCGGACCCGAGGATCTCAC
>JBFIDC010000104.1:0-9779 GCA_041581495.1 Nocardioides sp.
ACCCTGCCCGAGGTGGAGACGGCGACCGCACGGATCAGGGTCGAGGCCCTCGGCAACTACTTCTTCGACGTGAATCGAGCCGACTTCTCGATCCTGCCCGCGCCCTCGGGGCTGACGGTGACCGGCATGCCGACGACCGCCGGCACCCAGCACTCCGACCCGCTCACCTTGACCTTCTCCGCCTCGAGCGGCAACGGCGCCTCCGACCTGCTCGCGGCCTCGATCACCTCGGGCAGCCTGCCGGCCGGGCTCGCCCTGGCGAAGGTGAATCCATCCGGGCCGGGCATCGTGCCGGGAACCGCCCAGTGGAACGTCACCGGGACCGCCACCGGTCCGCCCGGCGACTACCCGATCCAGATCGAGGTGAGCGACGGGGTGGCGAGCAGGACCAGCGCCGTCACGGTCACCGTCACCGCCGAATCCGGGGCCGCCACCTACACCGGCCCGACCGAGGTCGCCGCGCCGAGCGGTGGCCCGGACGCCGTCGAGATCCCGCTGAGTGCCGAGGTGACTCAGGTCGCCGACGCGACGCCGGGCCACCTCGACACCGCGACCCTGACCTTCAAGGACGCCACGACCGGGCAGGTGCTGTGTGCCGATGTACCGGTGGTGGCCAGCGGCACCGACCCGGGCACCGCGAGTTGCGACTACGCCGCCGACCTGCCGGCGTTCGGTGGCCGGACCTACCAGGTCGTGTTGGTTCTCGGCGGCTCGTGGGCCGGCGGCTCGGCCGGTCCGACACCGGTGGTGGTCACCTCGCCCGAGCCCGGTCCCGCGCCCGAGACGACGATCACTGCGGCACCCGGCCGCTGGCTGCTCGATGCGAACGGCGTGGTCGGCTTCACCTCCGACCAGACCGACGCGACCTTTGTCTGCACGTTGGACGGTGCGGCTCATCCCTGCGGCGACTCGGCGCTCGCCCTCGGCAGGCTCGGCGCGGGAACCCACCGGGTCACCGTCGCCGCCCGCAACAGTGAGGGCACCCTCGACCCCACGCCCGCGGCAGTGGACTTCACCGTGCCGCACGACGACCGAGCGCTGCGCATGGCCTCAGGCAAGTGGCGACGCAAGCACGCCGCGGCCGCCTATGAGGACACCTTCACCAAGGTCAAGGGCAAGAACGCCAAACTGACCTACCGCGTCAAGAGGGCCACTCGGATCGCGCTGATCGTCTCGACGGGGCCCAAGCACGGCAAGGTCAAGGTCTATCTCGGGCGAACGCTGCTGGCGAAGGTGCGCCTCAAGGGCGATCGCAGGTGGCAGGACGTGGTCGAGGTCGCCGCCTTCGAGCGGCCCCGCAGCGGTCTGATCAAGATCGTGACCACCAACCGCAAACAGGTGCGGATCGACGGTCTCGGCGTCGTCACCGACTGAGCCCCGATCGGTGCTGCGGCCGGTGCTGCGGCCGGTGCTGCGGCCGGTGTTGCGGTCGGTGTTGCGGCCGGTCCCGCCACCGGGGTTCCGGGCGAGTCCCACCGCTCTGGCAGGCTGCGGGCCGTGGACGTAGGGATGACGCTGCCGGTCATGGAACCCGACCTGTGGGAGGGCCAGAGCACGCTGGAGGACTGGGCTCGTCTGATCGACGCCGGCCCGTTCGCGTCGTTGTGCTTCGGCGAACGGATGGCCTTCGACAACCCCGAGACGCTGGTCCTGCTCGGCGCGGTCGCCGCGTGGACGCAGCGGGTCGAGATCATCACCACGGTGATCGTGCCCCAACTCCACGACCCGGTGATGCTGGCCAAGGCGCTGGCGACCGGCGACCGGCTCTGCGGAGGGCGACTGACCGTCGGGCTGGGCGTTGGCGGGCGCGAGGAGGACTACCGGGCCGCCGGTGCCGACCCCGCCACCCAGACGATGGGTCAGATGGCGCAGCGGGCCGCGGTGATGAAGCGGGTCTGGGCTGGCGAGAAGGTGACCGAGGCGGTGCGTTCGGTGGGACCCCCGCCGGTCCGTGAAGGCGGGCCGTCGCTGCTGGTCGGCACGATGGGTCCCAAGACCATCCGCAACGCCGCCTCCTGGGCCGACGGGCTGGCCGGCGTCACGTTGGACCTCGACGTGGACGCCGTCGGCACCCTGTTCGACCTGGCTCGCGAGGCCTGGGCCGTCGCCGAGCGCGGCACCCCCCGGCTGACCACGTCCTTCTGGTTCGCCTTGGACGACGGGTCCGGTGCGGCGCGCGAGCAGGTCCACTCCCACCTGCGGCACTACATGAACTGGATCCCCGTGGAGTTCGTCGACGCCATGGCGCCGTCCACCGGGTTCGCAGGCACCGAGGCCGAACTCGCCGAGGTGTTGGGCCGCTTCGCCGACATCGGGTGCGACGAGGTCCAGCTCATCCCCACCTCCTGCGACATCACGCAGGTGGAGCGGGTCGCCGCGCTGGTCGCGGGCATGTAGTTCCCGGCATGCCCCGGGCGGGAAGCCGCGGGCATGTGGTGCATGTAGCTGACTGTTTGTGCATGTAACTGACTGTTTGTGCATCTATCAGGCTGTCCGGACAGCCTGAAAGAACCCCGAACAGTCAGTTACATGCACTACTGGGTCAGCTGGGACAGCTGGGTCGCCCACCCGGGACAACCGGGTCGCCCAACCGGGTCAGCCGGGTCAGTCGGCCAGCGCAGCGGCCAGCGCCGAGATGTTGGCCGCTCCGGCGTCGTAGCCGGGGAAGTAGCCGCAGACCCGGTCGCTGATGTCGCCGAAGCGGCGCTTGAGTTCGGTGGCGACCTGGTCGGGGGTGCCGCGCACCGCCAGGCGGTCGACCATCTCGTCGCTGACCAGGTCGATCATGGCCATGATCTCGCCCTGTTTCGATAGCGCGTTGAGTTCGGGCTGGAGTTCGCCCCAGCCTTCGACGTCCAAGACCGGGCGGTAGGCCGGGGTGGAGCCATAGAAGGCCAGCAGGCCGCGCACCCCCATCGTGGCCTGCGCCAACTCCTCCTCGGTGCTGCCCAGAGCCAGGATCGCCTGGGGAAAGATCGAGAAGTCCTCCGCTGTACGCCCGGCGCGCTCCAGGCCCTCGGCGACGGCCGGGAGGGTGCGTTCGCGGATGTGCCGGTGGCTGTGGAAGGGCATCACCAACAACCCGTCGGCCACCTCGGCGGCGGTGCGGGTCATCACCGGGCCCAGCGCCCCGAGCAGCACCGGGGGAGGTCCGTAGGGGTTGGGGCCGGGGACGAACGTCGGCGGCATCAGCGTGTGCTGGGTGTATTCGCCACGGAAGTCCAGCGGGGTGCCGTCCTGCCAGGAGGTGAGGATCGCCTTCACCGCCAGCACGATCTCGCGCATCCGCGCCGCGGGCGGGGACCAGGTGGCGCCGTACCGCTTCTCGATGTGCGGCTTGATCTGCGAACCGAGCCCGAGCCTGAACCGGCCGCGGGTCATCAACTGCAGGTC
The DNA here is from genome assembly GCA_041581495.1 of Nocardioides sp. Classification (GTDB taxonomy): domain Bacteria; phylum Actinomycetota; class Actinomycetes; order Propionibacteriales; family Nocardioidaceae; genus Nocardioides. The sequence continues at coordinate 3,394 of JBFIDC010000104.1, forward strand.
CCAGGCGGCGTTGGCCAGGTGCATCGGGCTGCGGGGCATCGCGATCGCGACGTTGGTCATCAGGTCCGCCTCGACCACGCCGGCGGCGGCGGCCAGCGGCAAGAAGACGTCGTGTGGGCCCTCGAAGGTGAACAGACCGGCGACGCCGGCGTCGACCAACTCCCGTGCCCGCGTGGCGGCTTCGTCGGGTCGACCGTCGAGTTGTACGTCCAGCAGCATGCCCGGACCCTACTGGCGAGACCTCACGACTCGGCGAGCCGGTCGACCGGCAACCGCGCCACGTCGATGGTGACCGTGTCGTCGCGGGTCCGCCGCAGGGTGTCGAGGAACTCGGCACGCGAGATCTTCTTGACCCCGACCGAGTCGAAGTAGTCGTACCAGAACCCGCCGGCATCGACCAGAGCGCCGCCGGCCGCTGCCAGGCGGGCGTTGAGGTCGAGGTCGGCGACCTTGGAGGCGTTGGAGCGGGTGTGGAACAGGGAGGCGACATAGAACACGCCGCCGGTCTGGATCCCGAACAGTCCACCCACGAGTTCCTCGCCCTCCCAGACCTCGAGGCTGTGTGCGGCACCGCGGTGGTGGAGGTCGCGCCAGGTCTGCTGGTGCCGGGGGGTGATCCAGTAGTTGTCGGACTCGGGTCGCACGCACTGCTGCAGCACCTCCTCGAAGGCGCCGTCCATGGTCGTGGTCCAACCGGCGTTGCGGATCGAACGCCGCAGGCTCTTGTTGGTCTGCGCCTGGCCGGCCGGCGTCACCGCGCGTGGGTCGGGGCAGTGCCACGGCAACCCGCGAAGATCCAGGAGCGCCCGGCGCCGCCGGTCCGCGGCCGCCCACGGCTCGGGCATGGGATAGAAGCCGGCGCGGAACCCGGCGATCGCCGACTCGGCGTCGTCGCGGCCGCCGAAGAAGACCGGTTGGTCGGTGGGGGACAGGTCGGCGGGCAGGGTGTCCCACCAGCCCTGGTCGCTGCGGCGGGTCAGCCGCGCCAGGGCGAGTCGTTGGAGTGGCCAGTCGAGGTAGCGCAACTGGAGTCGGCGTACGCCGAGCCTCAGCAGCCGCTCCGAGGGCCGGCGCCCCAGGGCGAGTCCCAGGAGGAAGACCCCCCACCCGCACAGCCCCCTGATCGGGGCCCCCCGTCCGCCTGCCACGAGGGTCACCCTAGGGGTTCGGCCGGGTGATCGGATGGCGGCGCGGGTGCCGAAGCCACCTTGCGCAGGTAGTCGAGGATCAACGGCGTCGCCACCAGCGCCTGGGCACCCGAGGCGGCGACCCAGCCGACGGTGACGCCCATGCCGCCGCCGATCAGGAGTCCGCCGAGGAGGGCGCCGACCACGTCCATCAGCGTGGCGGCCAGCGCGACGCTCGTGGCCAGCGTGAAGCGCCGCTCCAGGCGGTACCAGTCGAGCATCAGGTCCTTGACCACCATCCACAGCACGGCCAGGACCAGCACCGAGGTCAGCGGCAGGCTCTCCTCGACGTAGTCCTCGCCGAAGACCGAGAACAGCAGGGACCCCGCGACCCAGGTCCCGACACACCCCAGGGCGCCCAGGGCCAGCCCGGCCGGCAGCACCCGTCGACTGCTGCGCAAGAAGGCGGCCCCGCCCCCGGCGGCGCTGCTGGCGAACAGCGAGGTCGCCAGCGCGAACGGCACGACGAACACCACCGAGGCCGCCATCCACGCCACGGTGAAGAAGCCGTTGTCGGTGGGCGCCAGGATCGCGGCGGCCACCACCGGCACCAGGAGCGGACCGGCGGCCAGCGAGACGTCGAGGAAGTAGTGCCCCAGCGAGGTCCGCCAGTGCAGGAGCAACAGTTCTCTGCCGCGGCGAGGGGCCGAGCGCATCCCCGAGGCGAGATCGGTCTGGAAGGCGAACACGATCGTCGACACGGCGATCGGGGCGACCCAGGAGGTGAGGACCGCGACCGCGTCCACATCGCCCACCACGGTCGGCCACAGCAACAAGATGGGGAACCGGCCGAACGAGGCGATCAGGTTGCGCGTCACCTGGGCCGAACTGCGGTTGATGCCCAGTGCGCCGTAGTCCCACACCGAACTGATGCTGGTGAGGACCAAGGTGGCGACGAAGAGCAGCGCCACTCCGATCGACCCGACGCTGGCGCTGACCGAGGACCCGCCGTCGGGTCCGATCAACAGCACCCCACCCCACCAGAGGAGGCCGGCGCTCACGGTGATGGTGAGGAGGACCGTCGTGCTGAGCCGGAAGACCTGACGCGCCGCGGCGTGGGGGAGTTTGGGCAGTTCGGCCATCAAGAAACTGCCCAGGCCCAGGCTGGTGAAACGCGAGAGCAGCGCGACCGTCGCGATCACCGCCCCCGAGACGCCCACGGCTGCGGGCGGGGCCAGGCGCGCGACGAAGACCCAGAACATGAAGCCGGCCGAGGTGCGGACCAGGTTGGAGGACGAGAGCGCTAGGAAGCCGGGCAGCAACGAGGCGCCCTTGCCGGGTGACTGGCCGCCGGCAGATCGCTTCTCGGTCTCGTCCATTCCGCGCAGACGCTAGCATTGCTCGCCGGACGGACCTCCTGGTTCAGGACGCGACAGCAGGAAGGTGCCAGTGTTGCTGAGGCGTCGGTTCGCGAAGATGGAAGCGCCCACGCGCGCCGAGTTCAGCACCGCCATCGCCGACCAGACGACCTGGGACTCCTTGAAGCACGTGGCTGGTGCCGCGCTCCCGGGCTCTGAGGTGATCAAGGTCGTCGTCGACCGTCGACCCACCGAGGGTGCCGCGCGCTGGATCCCGTACTTCCTGGACACCCCGCGCTACCAGCACCACGTCGACTTCTGTCGTCGTCTGGACCCGCGCAGCAACGCGAACTTCGAGACCGAGATGTACCGCTCCCCGGATCGCCGGTTCATCTTGTTGACCCTGACCCGTCTGGTGGGCGCCACCCCCGATGAGGACCTCTACTGGTTGGAGTTGTGGCCCGGCGACAACCTCGGCGTCGAGGAGATCCTCGAGGTGGTCGAGCTGATCCGCGAGGTCTGCCATTTCGGTGCGCGGCTCCAGTTCAAGGCCTCCTCGGACGACCAGCGTCGCCGGGTCACCGTCGAGGCCACCGCCGAGCAGGTCGACCGACTCGGACCACTGCTCGACCAGGGTGCGGTCTATCGCGGGGTGACCTACCAGGGCCTGACGCTGGGGACCGCCTACGGGCGACTGCGCATCCTGCGCGAGAGCCCCGATCTGGCCGCCGAGTTGGCCGACCTCACGCCGTACGACGTGGTGGTGACCGAGGGCATCCCGCTCGAGATCGGACCCGTGTCGGGGTTGATCACCTCGGCCCACCAGACCCCGCTCGCGCACGTCTCGGTGCTCTCCGAGAACCGCGGCAGTCCGAACTGCGCCGTCATCGGCGCCCACCGACTGCCCGCGATCACTGCCCTCGAGGGCACCTGGGTCCGCCTCGACGTCGACCGGACCACCTATTCCCTCACCGGCGTCGAGGAGGACCTCGCGCGCGCGGCTGTCGAGGACCGTCTGCGCGCCATGCGGGCCTCGGCTCCGACGCTCCAGGTCGACCGCGTCCGTCGCGGCCTGCCGCGTCTGGAGGACCGGGCCTCGCGAGATGCCGCCGTGGTGGGGGCCAAGTCGGCGGCCCTGTCTCGGGTCTATCGGCATCGGCGGCTCCGGCACCACGCCGTGCCGGGATTCTCGGTCCCGGTGGCCCACTACCTCGACCACATCGACCGGCACTCGCATCTCGCGGACTTGCTGACCCGGCTCGGAGGGGCGCACCGGGGCGGGAGCGATGCCTCGCTCAGCGCGATCCTCGCGGACCTGCGCGCCGCCTTCATCGACACACCCGTCGACGCCGAACTCGTCGCCGAGGTCCGGGGGCGGATCGAGGCGTGGCGCGGCGGCGAGCACGCGCCGCTCTTCGCCGGGTTCGACGATGTCATCTTCCGGTCCTCCTCGAACGCCGAGGACCTGCCCGGGTTCAACGGCGCCGGTCTCGCCGAGTCGTTCCGGTTGGGGTCCCCGTTGTCCGAGGACGTGATCGCCGACCGGATCCGAGCGGTGTGGGCCTCGCTGTGGAGCGACCGCGGCTACGCCGAGAGGGCCGCCTTCGGCATCGACCAGTCAGACGCGGCCATGGCGGTCCTGGTGCAGCCCGTGGTCCCACACGCGGCCCACGTCGTCGCGATCACCACCAACACCGTCAAGCCCGGACCGATCCCGGCCTACTTCCTCAACCTGCTCCCCTCGGGGGCGTTGGTCACCGACGCGGACTCGGCCAGCGCCGAGCAACTCCTGCTCTTCGACGACGACCCGGCGTGCGCCGAGGTGCTGTGCTTCTCCAGCGAGACGGACTTCTCGCTGCTCCCCGACGACCTGTTGGCCGAGGTGCGCGACATGCTCAAACGGGTGGACGCGATGGTCCGCCGCGATTCGGGCAAACGCTCGGGCGCGGCCGACGTCGAGTTCCTCGTCCTCGATCGGCCGCACCACTCCACGATCGCGCTGCTCCAGGCCCGCCCCTACGGCAAGGCTTGAGGCCCGCTACTTGCTGGCTTTACGCGCTCGGCTCGCCGTCGGCGCTCCTTCGTCGCGCGACGGCTCGCCTCGCAGAAAGCCGGAAAATGACCCCGGGCCGTTCACGGACGCTGGATGTGACCTCAGGGGTCACTTTCCGGCTTTACGCGCTCGGCTCGCCGTCTTCGCCCGCTCGTTGGCGTCGAGGACGACCTTGCGGATCCGCACCGTGTCCGGGGTGACCTCGACACATTCGTCCTCGCGGCAGAACTCGAGGCACTGCTCGAGCGACAGCTTGCGCGGCGGGATCAGCTTCTCGAAGTTGTCGGAGGTGGCGGAGCGGATGTTGGTCTGCTGCTTCTCCTTGGTGATGTTGACGTCCATGTCGTCGGCGCGCGAGTTCTCGCCGATGATCATGCCCTCATAGACCTCGGTGGTCGGTTCGACGAACATCACGCCGCGCTCTTGCAGGTTCGTCATCGCGTAGGCCGTGGCCGCACCCTTGCGGTCGGCGACCAGCGAGCCGCTGTTGCGGGAGCGGATCTCGCCGTGCCACGGCTCGTAGGTCTCGAAGACGTGGTGGGCGATACCGGTTCCCCGGGTCTCGGTGAGGAACTCGGTGCGGAAGCCGATCAGCCCACGCGCCGGGACCAGGAACTCCATCCGCACCCAGCCGGTGCCGTGGTTGGTCATCTGCTCCATCCGGCCCTTGCGGGTCGCGAGCAGTTCGGTGATGGTGCCGAGGTGCTCCTCGGGGGCGTCGATGGTCAGGCGCTCCATCGGCTCGTGCACCTTGCCGTCGACCTCTTTGGTCACCACCTGGGGCTTGCCGACGGTCAGTTCATAGCCCTCGCGGCGCATCTGCTCGACCAGGATGGCCAGCGCCAGCTCGCCGCGGCCCTGCACCTCCCAGGCGTCGGGTCGCTCGGTGGGCAGGATCCGCAACGACACGTTGCCGATCAGTTCGCTGTCGAGTCGGTCCTTGACCAGGCGGGCGGTGACCTTGTGGCCCTTGACCTGGCCGACCAGCGGTGAGGTGTTGGTGCCGATCGTCATCGAGATGGCCGGCTCGTCGACGTGGATCAGCGGCAGCGCGATCGGGTTCTCGGGGTCGGCGAGCGTCTCGCCGATGGTGATCTCGGGGATCCCGGCCACCGCGACGATGTTGCCGGGGCCGGCGGACTCACCGGGCTTGCGCTCGAGGCCCTCGGTGATCAGCAGTTCGGTGATCTTGACGTTCTTGACCGAGCCGTCGCGCTTGATCCAGGCGACGTTCTGACCCTTGTGGAGCGTGCCCTGGTGGATCCGCACGAGGGCGAGGCGACCGAGGAACGGCGAGGCGTCGAGGTTGGTGACGTGGGCCTGGAGCGGGGCGTCCTCGACATAGGTCGGGGCCGGGATCGTCTCCATGATCGTGCGGAAGAGCGGCTCGAGGTCGGTCGAGTCCGGCAGTCCGCCGTTCTCCGGCGGGTTGAGCGAGGCCTGGCCGACCTTGGCGGAGGCATAGACGACCGGGAAGTCCAGCGCGTCCTGGCTGTGGCTCTCATCGAGTAGGTCGAGGAACAACTCGTAGGTCTCGTCGACGACCTCGCTGATCCGGGAGTCGGGGCGGTCGACCTTGTTGACCACCAGCACGACCGGCATGTCGGCGTTGAGCGCCTTGCGCAGCACGAACCGGGTCTGGGGGAGCGGGCCCTCGCTGGCATCGACGAGCAGCACGATCCCATCGACCATCGACAACCCACGCTCGACCTCGCCACCGAAGTCGGCGTGCCCGGGGGTGTCGATGATGTTGATCGTCATCCCGCCCTGGGGTGCCGAGGGGCCCTGGTAGTGGACCGCAGTGTTCTTGGCGAGGATCGTGATCCCCTTCTCGCGCTCCAGGTCGCC
>JBFIDC010000105.1:0-9753 GCA_041581495.1 Nocardioides sp.
CCGCAACGTCCTCACCGCCTTGGGCATCGAGGTCGTCGAGATCGACGCCGGCCCCGCGACCCGCTTCCAGCCCACGGTCGAGCAGGTCGCGGCCGTCCATGAGCGAACCCCGTTGAAGGGTCTGGTCATCGCCAGCCCCGCCAACCCCACCGGCACGATGCTGCTGCCGGCCGAGCTCGCCGCCCTCGCCACGTGGTGCGAGGCGAACCGGGTCCAACTCGTCTCGGACGAGATCTACCACGGCATCGAGTTCGCGCCCCTCGACGGTGAGCCGGCCCTCGCGCGTTCGGCCTGGGAGACCAGCCGCGAGGCCGTCGTCTTCGCCAGCTTCAGCAAGTACTTCTCCATGACCGGCTGGCGGATCGGGTGGATGCTGGTTCCCGACCGGCTTCGCCGCGCGGTCGACGTGCTCACCGGCAACTTCACCATCTGCCCGCCCGTGATCGCCCAACGCGCCTGCCTCGCGGCCTTCGACCAGGCCTCCTACGACGAACTGGACGGGCATGTGCGGCGCTACGCCGTCAACCGCGCCCTGCTCCTGGAGGGCCTGCCCGAACTCGGGATCGACCGCCTCGCTCCCGCCGACGGCGCCTTCTATATCTATGCCGACATCACGCACCTGACCGACGACTCGATGGCCTTCGCCCTCGATCTCTTGGCCCGCACGGGAGTCGCGGTGGCCTCCGGCGTCGACTTCGACACCGCTGCCGGACACCGCTTCGTGCGGTTCAGTTTCGCCGGGCCTGAGGCCGAGATCGCCGAGGGGCTGCGCCGCCTCGGGCAGGTGCTCGAGACGGGTACCTGAGACGGGCGAGCAGCCCAAGCGTTGACCTGCGCAAGAGGCGATCTCCACAGCGGGGAGTTCGGCCGGCCCCTCTTGGCGATTCCCGTCCTAGCGTCGGACCACGACCGTCGTGGGAGGACACACATGTACGGGGACACCGACGCCATCCGCAGGCTGGCCGCGCGCCTGCAAGACCATGCCGCCCAGGTCCGGCACGAAGCCGATCGCCTCGCGTCAGCGGCGGACGCCGTGCCCTGGCAGGGCCTCGCCGCCCAGGCGATGCGGTTGGGCGTCGCCGATCGTGCCGAGGCACTGCGGAGATGCGCACACCGACACGAGGACGCCGCCGAGGCACTGATCCGGCACGCCCACTGCGTCGATCAGATCAAGCGTCTGATCGCCTGGATCGAACACCGGGTGCGCTCGCTCATCGCGTCCGCCCGGCAGCGCATCGCGGGCCTGCTGGCCGAGGTGATCGATCCGCTCGACGACCTGCTCGACCGGTTCGTTCCGCCCCCGTCCGGCCACCGCGACTGGCTCATGGTCCGGCTCCCGGGACTGCAGGTTCCGACGCTCGATGACCTGCCGAACCTGGGTGCCGCGTGAGCGACGGGTCAGCCGACATCCTCGCGATCACCGGCGGATCGGCCGGTCTCGAGGCGATGTACGCCGCGGTGCGCGCGTTGGCCGAGACCTTCGACCGAGCCGGTGATCGGCTCCGTGAGGTGGCGCTGGAGGGAGCCCGGTTGGCCGGGGACGCCGACCTGCTGGAGTCCTCGCTGCTCTCACCGGCGACCGCGGTGCGCGCGGAGACGGACCTGCTCGCCGCCACCACCGGCCCGCACGGCCTGCTGGTCGAGTCGGTGGCTTGGGAGGCCGCGGCCCGCGGGACCCGGGCCTGCGTCGAGGCGCTGGAAGCGGCCGATCGGACCCAACGCGCGGCCTTCGAGGTGATCGACTACTCGCTGGCCCGCCAACTCGGAACGATGGCCGGCTCACCGCTGGTGATCTCGGGGCTGCCATTGGCGATCGGGCTCGGCGGCGAGGACCTCCTCACCGACCACCCCGGCGCGGTTGAGCATCTGGTCAACGGGGGCGGTGGGTTGATCGACGGACTCTCCGGCCGTCTGCTCGGACCGCTCCACCCGACGATCACCCCGACCACAGAGGACGCCGCGGCGCAGTTGGGCGCGTTGTATCCCGAGGGCCACGCCAGCGTGGTCGGGCTCCCGGTCACCGTGCCGGCCGCGCAGCCCGCCAGTGTCGAGGACCTGCTCGCCCACCTCGGCGAGGTCGCGGCGCTCTCACCGGGATCGGAGTCTCCGCTCAACGGCACCATCGAGATCCAGACAGTGACCACGGCGGGAGGCGAGGTGGTGCACATCGTCAATCTGCCTGGCACCGATGACCTGGGCACCCTGCCGTGGACCGCCGACGGGGACGTGCGCGACATGGGCACCAACCTCGATCTGATCGCCGGGGTCCCCGACGACTACCAACAGGGGATTCTCCAGGCGATGCACGACGCCGGCATCGCACCGGATGACCCCGTGCTGCTGGTCGGGCACTCGCAGGGCGGGATGGAGGCGGCGGCCATCGCGGCCTCAGGGCACGGCTTCCGCGTCACCGACGTCGTCACCGCCGGCTCACCCACGGCTCAGGTGCGCCACGGCTTCCCGGAGGGCACCAACGTGTTGTCGATCGAGCAGCGGGGCGACCTGGTGCCCCTGCTCGACGGGGAGAAGAACCCCGACACGGTGCATCAGACGACGGTCGTCGTCGACGCCCACCCAGGTCACGGGATCACCACCCACCACGGCTACCCCGCCTACATCTCGGGGGCAGCGGCGATCGACCGATCGGGGCATCCCTCGATCCTCGACGCCGTGCAGAGCATGCAGTCCCATGGCTATCTCGGCACGGGTGGTCACGTCGCCAGCCAGGTCTTCCAGATCACCCGCGTCCCGAACTCGACCTAGCCGAGGTCGAGGGCCACTCCGGTCTCGCGCTCCGAGATCTCCCAGAGGCGTTCGACACCGTGGGCGACGCCGAAGGGCAGCAACGGCTTGCGCACCGGCGGGCCGAAGGTGACGAAGAGCGGGCCGTACAACGTGCCGCCGAGAGCCTTCGGGTCCGTCGCGGCCCGCAGTTGGCTCAGTGCCCCGTAGGCCACGCTCATCCCGGTCAGGTTGCTGGCGGCGTCCCAGAACTTGCCCGAGACACCGGCGCCGCCGCTGGCGTGGGTGGTCGACTGGAGGTCGGAGTTGGTCAGCCCCGGGTGCGCGGCCAGTGAGATCGCGGTCGAGTCGGCCGCCTCGAGACGCCGCTGCAGCCCGATCGCGAAATGCAGGTTGGCCAACTTCGAGTTGCCGTAGGCCCGCCAGGGGTCGTACTTCCCCTTCAGGTGCGGGTTCGCCGGGTCCAACGCCCGACCCTGGTGCTGGGCGACGCTGGTCACCGAGACGACGCGCCCGGCGGGAGCAGCCAGCACCGCGGGGAGCAGCAGGGCCGTCCACGTCCAGTGCCCGAGGTGGTTGGTGCCGAGTTGGGTCTCGAACCCGTCGACGGTGTGCCCCTCGGGGGTGGCCATCACGCCGGCGTTGTTGATCAACAGGTCGAGGCGATCGTGACCGGCGAGGACGGCGGTCGCCGCCTCCGTGACCGAGGCCTGCGAACTGAGGTCGAGCGGGACGACCTCGAGTGAGGCGTCGGGTGTGGCAGCCAGGATCTGTTGGCGGGCGTCCTCGGCCTTGGCCGCGTTGCGCGCCGCCATCACGACGTGTGCCCCGGCCGCGGCCAGCGCCTGCGCCGTGGCCAGCCCCAGTCCGCCGTTGGCCCCCGTGACGACCGCGGTCCGTCCGGTCTGGCTGGGGATGTCCTTGGTGGACCAGGTCATCGACTTCTCCTCGAGATCGTTGGGGCCGAGGAGGAGCCTCGCCCGCATCGTCAGACTAGGTCGTGCACGAACTCGCCGAGTTGGGCGAGGTTGCGGCACTCGACCATGGGCACGACCTCGCCGTACTTGCCGGCCACCGAGTCGCCGGTGTCCCAGTGCCGGTGGTGCTCCGGGTTGAGCCACCAGGAGTGTCGCGCGGCGCCGGCCATGGTCTTGAGCCGGTCGAGGGCGAGGTCGGAGTAGTTGGAGCGGGCATCGCCGAGGATCAGCAGCGAGGACTTCGGGCCCAGGGCGTCGGGGAAGTCGTCGGTGAACTTGGTGAACGCGCGGCCGTAGTTGGTGCGCCCCCACAGGGCCGCGTGCGCGGTCGAGGCGGCCAGGTCGCTCATCACATCAACCACGTCGGCCCCGGGGGTGAAGTGGTGGGTGACCTCGTGAACGTGATCGATGAAGGTGAAGGCCCGGACCTTCTGGAACTGGTCTCGCAGCGCAAAGACCAGCAGCAGGGTGAACTGCGCGAAGTTGGCCACGGACCCGCTGACATCGCACAGCACCACGAGTTCGGTGCGGTGCGGGCGCTTGGGTTTGTGGTGCGTCACCAGGGGGACGCCGCCGGTGGACATCGAGGCCCGCACCGTACGGCGGAAGTCCAGGGGTCCGCGGCGGCGCGCGTGCCGCTCCTGGGTGAGGCGCGTGGCCAGGCGCCGGGCCAGCGGATAGATCTCGCGGCGCATCTCTTCGAGGTCGGCCTTGCGCGCCGCGGTGAAGTCGAGGCGATCGATGCTGGGCTTGACCGCCACGTTGGCGACGTGGTCGGCGCCCTTCTCCTCGCCGATCCGGCGGCGGGCCTCGCCCTCGACCCGTGCGGTCAGGGCGCCGAGTCGACGACCCGCGGTCCGGGCCGCCTCGGCCTCGGCCAGGTCGGGATTCTGGGCGAGCAGGGCCGCGACGATCCGGTCGAGCAACTCGCCGGGGGAGACCCGTTGGAGGGCGGTGTAGGCCGACCAACTCGACAGGCCCGGGCCTCGGCCGGGCATGGCTCCGAAGCGGGCGATCATCTCGATGGCCAGTCGGGTGAGCTGTTGCTCGTCGCCGGCGACCATGGCCTCCAGCAGCTTCTCGCGGAATGCCGTCAGCTGCTCCCCGTTGTCGCGGACGTGCCCCTCGTCCTCGGCGTCCTCGTCCCCTGTCCCGACCCCGTTGCCGACGAGGGCGGGGAAGTAGACATCGAACAGCGTCTCGAAGGTCGGTCGCTGGGTCTGCTTCTTGACCAGTGTGGCGGCGTAGGCCGCCCGAACCGTCTCGCGCTGGTTCCACGGCAACGCAGACAGCGCGGCGACCGCGTCGAGGTCCTCGGCCAGCGAGACCGCCAGGCCGGCGCCGCGCAGCGCCTCGAGGAAGGCGATGTGCCGCTCGACCAGACCCGACCTGCGCGGGTCGGGCCGGTCGGGTCCGTCGACCTGGTTCACTTCCGCAGCCGGAGCTCGCGAACTGCCCGATCGTGGTCCGAGGAGTGCTTGAGGACCACGCCCAGGGTGTCGTCGACGGCCTTGTCGTCCAGGTCGCCGATCTCCAAGGCGATCAGCGTGCGGGCCCAATCGACGGACTCCGCGATCGAGGGCGCCTTCTTGAGTTCCAGTTCGCGCAGCCGACCGACCATCGTGACCAACTGCTCGGCGATCTTGGCCTCCAACTCCGGGACCTGGCTGAGAACGATCTCGCGTTCGCGCTCGGCGTCGGGATAGTCCAGGTGCAGATACAAGCAGCGTCGTTTGAGCGCCTCGGACAGCTCACGGCTGGCGTTGGAGGTGAGCACGACCAGCGGTCGGCGTACGGCGGAGACGGTGCCGAGTTCGGGGATGGTCACCTGGAAGTCGGAGAGCACTTCGAGCAGCAGACCCTCGACCTCGACGTCGGTCTTGTCGACCTCGTCGATCAGCAGCACCGTGGGCTCCTCGCGACGGATCGCGGTCAGCAGAGGACGCGTGAGCAGGAACTCCTCGGTGAAGATGTCGTCGTGGGTCGCGTTCCAGTCCAGGTCGTCGGAGCTGGCCTGGATCCGCAGGAGCTGCTTCTTGTAGTTCCACTCATACAGCGCCCGGGCCTCGTCGAGACCCTCGTAGCACTGGAGGCGGACCAGTTCGGCGTCGGTGGCCCGGGCGATCGCCTTCGCCAGCTCGGTCTTGCCAACCCCGGCTGGGCCCTCGACCAGCAGCGGCTTCTGGAGGGCCCCCGCCAGGTAGGTCGTGGTGGCGGTCGCCGGGTCGGCGAGGTAGCCGACCTGCCCCAATCGGTGGGCGGCGTCGTCGGGTGAGGCGAACCACGTCATGCCGGTCATCCTCGCAGCCGCCCCGTGGAGGGCCGGTCCAGACCTGGCCCTCGACCCCTAACCCTTGGGCGCCCGGCTCGTTGAAACAGCCAGAACCCCCGCAGTAGAGCGGGATCCCGTAGGAGACGTTGACATGGGTCGGATGCCGAGGCGCCGCGCCGTACTGGCCGTGCGCGCGGTCAAGGGCGCAGCCACCGCCTCGCTGGCCGCCGCAGCCGTCGCGCTGACCCTCGGCCACGCGATCGCGGAGACTCCCGCTGACTCCTCGACCTCGCCGGGTTCACCTCGGGTGATCGAGCAGATGGATGCTCGGTGCGAAGGTGCTGCGGGGCGGGCCCTGGTGCTCCGCCCGAACGGCGTCACCAAGCGCGTGTCGTTCAGTCACGGCTGGAAGGTCTATCGAGGCGAGCGCCCCGGGACCCTGGTCACGGTCTGCCCCGACTGACCGCTCCCGTCACTGTCCGTGTCACTGCTCCCGTCACTGTCCGTGTCGCCCGGCGCCGCCGGCGAACCTGGCCGCACCCTCCAGCGCCCCGGCCGCGAGCGATGCCGAGCCGTGCCGGTGTTCAACCGCGAGCGCGGACTGCTCGTCCAGTCCCTCCTGCTCCAACACCGAGAGTCGGTCGTGGCGCAGGCACTCCTGCGGTAGCGCGGCCAGTTCGGCAGCCAGGCTCTCGGCGGCCTCGCGGGCGCCGCCCTTCGGCACGACGCGGTCGACCAACCCCATCGATAGGGCCTCATCCGCACCCACCGCCCGCCCGGTGAGGATCAAGTCCATGGCCCGACCGGTGCCGATCAGCCTGGGCAATCGCACAGTTCCGCCATCGATGAGCGGCACCCCCCACCGTCGGCAGAACACGCCGAGCACCGCGTCCTGGGCGGCGACCCGCAGGTCACACCAGATGGCCAACTCGAGTCCGCCCGCCACGGCGTAGCCCTCGACGGCGGCGATCACCGGCTTGGTCAGTCGGAGCCGGGTCGGCCCCATCGGCCCGTCGGCGCGCCCGTCGACCTCGTGCACCTGGTTGCCCTGCGGCGTTCCGACCGCCTTCAGGTCGGCACCCGAGCAGAACCAGCCACCGGCTCCGGTCAGGACCGCGGCTCGTTGATCGGGGTCGGCGTCGAAGGCCCGGAACGCGGCAGCCAGGGCCGCTGCCGTGGGCCCGTCGACGGCGTTGCGGGCCTCAGGTCGGTCGATCAGGACCGTGGTCACGTGCCCGGAGATCTCGATTCTTACCGTCATGTGCCGCAGCGTAGGCGGGATCGATGACCGGGAGGACCCGCTCACCGCCTGTCCGCTAGGTCACAAATACCCGAAAGTACGACGTGTGGCACCGGCTTTCGACGCACACTTGTAGACACGCATCGAGCGGGGGGACCCTCGAGCGAAGATCTTGGGAGGCAACACATGGGGGAACGCGCTAGCCGGATCCGCGACTCGGTCGTGGGCGTCCTGGCCAAGATCAGCCTGGTGCTTGTGCTCGGGCTGCTCGGCGCGTTCTTCGTCGGCACCAGCGCGCAGAGTCACGCGATGTCCGCAAACGCTTCGACGGCTCCCGCGGACGTGCAGACCGCTCGTCCCAGCATGCTCTCCGGTGTCCGCCCGATCGGTTTGGTGGTCGGGGTCATCGTGCTCGGCTCCGGAGTCGGCGTCCTGCTCGTCGGCGCCTTCAAGCCCGAGGCGCGCCGCCGCCACGGGTACGACCAGAGCTGAGGTCCTCGCGGGCCGACTGGTTCGGCACCAGCCGCAAGGTCGCCTTGGCATCGGGTTGCCGGATCAGATCCGTGTCGATCCCGGACCGGCGGGGCACGTAGGTGAACCCGTCCTCGCTGTTCGGGTTGTAGGCGACCACGGTGTTGTCGTCGCTCATCTGCCGCAGCCACCTCTCGAGTCGTTCGGCCATGGTTTCGGTCGGGGCGATTCCGGAGCGGCGGCGGGCTTCGGTGCGCAGCATCATGAGCGCGTAGGCCCAGCGGTGGCGCTTGTCGATCTCCCACGGGACGAGGACGTCGTTGGGGTCGCCGGTGGGGTCGTCACGACGCTCGAGGCCGTTGCGGCACCCGTAGTCACTCCACGCGCTGAGCGTGGTCTGGAGGCCGTATTTGCGCAGGTACTCGGCCTGCATCCACGCATGCGTGCGGCCCTCGGCGAACCACCGCCGGGCCTCACCCTCGTCCACGATCGTGTGCGTACCCATGAGAAGACCTCCCGACGATGACTGTGTCCGGTCGCCGATGAGGACCGGGTGCAGGAGGCTAGCCGCGGGTTCCGACATTGCCTCGCCCCGGCGCGATCGCCCTGGAATGGGCGAGACGCCGGGCTCGACCCCTCGCGGGGCCGCGCACCGGCGTCTTCGACACTTGCGTGTCTGGGGCTGCACATCTTCGTGTTCAGCCCCGGCTGGCTGGCGGTGGCGGTGGGATTTGAACCCACGGTGGGCTTGCACCCACACACGCTTTCGAGGCGTGCTCCTTAGGCCGCTCGGACACGCCACCGCGGGAGAGGTTACCGGAGCGGGGGCGGGCTTCCGAATTCGGCTGAGCTTGGGTGGGCCGTGGGTGGTGCCGCGTGCGGGTGGAGTCACCGGGTCCCCGGTGACTCCGGCGCTTCCCGGGGGAGATCTCGCCCAGGAAGCGACCGACTCGCCCGGGAGGTGCCCTGGGCGGCCGCGCCCGAGGGCGCCGGTGTTGGGGCGGTCTGGCAGGGTAGACCCAAGAGAGCCATCGCGGGCCAGAACAGTCTTGAACTGGACGAGTGGTGGACAGACAGGTCAGGACCAGTGGGTCGAGCATTGCCAAAACCCACTCAGTCGACCCGATCGGTGGGCACAGTCGTAGGTATGGCTCACGTCGGTCTCCACGCCTCCGAGACTGCACCCCGGCCGGATCTCAGCGAGATCCTCCGCAGGGTGGGGCAAAGCCTGCTCGTGGCCTGCATGATTCCGATCGCCGTGTTCTACGCGTTCTTCGCGACCACCGGCGTGACCGCAGCCATGTTCGCCGCCCTCGGCTGGGCCTACGGCGCCATCGCCTTCCGGGCGCTGACGCGACGTCGCACCTCGGGTCTGTTGATCCTCACCGCGGTGGTGTTGACCGGCCGGACGGTGATCAGCCTGGTGGCGGGCAGCACGTTCCTCTACTTCCTTCAGCCGGTGATCAGCGACGCCGTGGTCGGTACGACGTTCTTGTTGTCGTTGGCCTCGGCGCGACCGATGGTCGCCAGGTTGGCCGGGGACTTCTATCCCATGGACCAAGAGATCTCACTGCGTCCGCGGATCCGGCGCCTCTTCCGCAACCTCACCGTCATGTGGGCCACCCTGTGCATCGGCAAGGCGATGTTTGTGCTCTGGCTCCTGCACTCGCAGTCGCTGGAGACCTTCGTGCTGGTCCAGGGTGTCTCGGTGGTGACCTTCAACGTCCTCGCCACAGTTGTCACCATCGGTGCGGCCGTCCTCGTCGCGAGGAAAGAAGGCCTGCTCGCGCCGAGGGGACTGCCCGCTCAGGCGGTTGCCGTCTAGCTCGGAGTCCGAGCGGACGCCGGCCCGGCCTCAGAGTTGGCCGAAGCGCAGCACCGCGACGACCACGGCCATCACCATCAGGGTCACGTTGATCGGGGCCGTCGCCCGCAGTTCCTCGCGGCGAGCGTGAGTGAGGATGGCCCCGGCCATCAGCGCAGCAAGTCCGAGCGCAGCAACACCGCTCAGGACGGGAGCGATGTCGAGCAACCAGGGGAGCACCAAGCCG
>JBFIDC010000106.1:0-9728 GCA_041581495.1 Nocardioides sp.
CGGTGCAGGACGCCGACCTCATGCACCGAGGCAACGCCGTGTGCCAAGCCTGCCGCGAACCACAGCAGGTCGTCACCGACAAGCGGCCCCTCCTCGCGCACGTGGTCGTGCAGCGAGAGACCCGGCACATAGCGGGTGGCGACGTACGGCACCGGCCCCCAGGGGTCGGCGTCCACGATCTCGGCCACCCAGCGGCTCCGAATCCGGCTGAGCGATGCCACCTCGCGCGCCAACCGCGCCCGGGCCTCGTCGTCTCCCACGATGTGGGGGCGCAGCACCTTCAGCGCGACCCGGTGACCGTCGCTGCCACGGCGGGCCAGGTGCACCACACCCATCCCGCCCTCGCCGATCTTGGCCACCAGGGTGTAGTCGCCCACCTGCCCACCGGCGTATCCCTGGCCGGTCGAGGGCAGGGCACTGCCGGCGGCCGGGGTCCGGATCGGGCGATTCACACAGATCAGACTAGATCCGAGTTCGAACGGTTCCGCGCTGGCGCGCAGTGGCTCAGGTCAGCGCGCAGGCGACGAGCAACTGCCAGGCAACAGCCGACTTGGCCACCAGGCTCAACGCCATGTTGGTCTTCTCGCCGTGCAGGTAGTCGGCCCACGGTCCCACCTGGTGGTACTGCAACCACTGGTTCACCGCGCCTGCCGCCCACATCAGGCCCAGGGTGAGGAAGATCGGGAAGCTGAACTTGGGCATGCTGCCGGCACCGAGCATCTCCAGGCCGATGATCAGCCACGGCAACACTCCGGCGACCACCCCGCACCAGAACGGCACCATGGTCGTCGTCCTGCGCCCGGGCGGGTTCCACGACTCCTGCATCCACCCGCAGGCCACCATCACCACCGAGGCGGCCACCACGACCGCCAACGCGACGATGTCGGTGACCCCGGCGAAGAGCGCGATCAGCACCATCAGGATCGGGGAACTCACCGCGAGTTCGACCCAGCGGCCCCTGTTGCGGCCCCTGCGCAGGTCGGCCTCGTAGGCGCCGTTGAGCAGGGTCGCACTCGAACCGTGATAGAGCGCTGCGGCCAAGAAGAAGACCGCGAGGGCGCCGCCGACCGAGATCGTCAGCACCACTTGTTCGGCACCCACGCCATTGCCGGTGCGCCTGGTCGCGTCGAGGACCAGGTTGCTGCCCACCACCAGCATCAGCAGTGCCTGGCCGGCGTGGACGAGTGCTAGGCCGAGGTTGCTCAGGCGCAACCGAGTCGATACACCTCGCCGAGCCGATGTGAACGGCAGCGGTGGTGGTCGATCAACGCTCAACGCACGCATGTGGCTCGTTTCCCCCCAGAAGCGAGTTCGTCAGCCATCAGCATGCCCTAGGCCGAGGCCCCGCATCAACAGCCGTGGTCAGACAATCCGGTGCATCCAACCGAACGTGTCGTCGGCGCGACCGAACTGGATGTCGACCAGGGCTTGCCGGAGTCGGCCGGCGACCTCGCCGGTGCGCGAGGGCTCGGGGGTCTGGCCGCCGGCCCACTTCAAAGCCCCGACCGGGGTGACGACAGCGGCGGTGCCGCAGGCGAACACCTCGGTGATGGTGCCGTTCGAGACACCCTCGCGCCACTCGTCGATCCCGAACTTCCGCTCCTCGACCTGCATCCCCAACTTGCCGGCCAGCTCGATGATGCTGGCCCTGGTGATGCCCTCCAAGATGGTGCCGGTCTCGGGGGTGACGATGCGACCGTCCTCGTGCACGAAGTACATGTTCATGCCGCCGAGTTCCTCGACATAGGTCATCTCTTGGGAATCCAAGAACACCACCTGGTCGCAGCCCTCGGCGATCGCCTCCTGCTGGGCCACCAGCGAACTGGCGTAGTTGCCGCCGGTCTTGGCGGCCCCCATGCCGCCGCGCCCGGCTCGCGTGTACTGCTCCGAGAGCCACAGCGTGACCGGCTTGAGCCCACCCTTGAAGTAGGCACCGGCCGGGCTGAGGATGACCATGAAGGTCACGTGCTGGGAGGGGCGGACGCCGAGGAACTTCTCGCTGGCGAACATGAAGGGGCGGATGTAGAGGCTCTTCTCGCCCTCACTGTCCGGCACCCAGCGTTGATCGACCTGGACCAGAGCGTCGACGGCCGCGACGAAGTCCTCCACCTCGAGCACCGGCAGCGCGAGTCGGTGGCTGGAGCGCACCATCCGCGCCGCGTTCTCTTCGGGCCGGAACGACCAGATCGACCCGTCGTCGTGGCGATAGGCCTTCATCCCCTCGAAGGTCTCCTGCGCGTAGTGCAGGACCGCGGTCGCCGGGTCCAGCGTCAACGGACCGTACGGCTCGATCCGAGCGGCGTGCCAGCCCTGGTCGGGCGTCCACTCGGCGGTGAACATGTGGTCGCTGAAATGCAGCCCGAAGCCGGGGTCGGCCAGGATCTCCGCCAATCGCGCGTCGGCGACGATGTTGCTCGAGAGCGTCGTACTGATTTCCATGGACATCAAGGTAGTCCGTTTCGGGATCGATCTATAGGGCGGCGTGGGTTGTCGAAGTCCCCGGAGATCAGGGAAGTCTGGCACTTCTGTAGCCAGATCTCGGTGCAGAAGTGCAGGAGTTCCCTGATCTCCGGGGACTCCTGCACACCCGAACCCTCAGCCCGCTACGCGGGCCGCGATCGCCTCGCCGACCTCGGAGGTACGCCGGGTGGCGCCAGGGGTCCGGTCGGCGAGGTCGGCCACGACGGCCGCCTCCACCGCACCCGCGGCTTCGGCGTGACCGAGGTGGTCCAGCAGCAGGGCAGCAGACAGGATCGCGGCCGTCGGGTCGGCCTTCTGCTGGCCGGCGATGTCGGGGGCGGACCCGTGGACGGGTTCGAACATGCTCGGTGTGGTGCGGTCCGGGTTCACGTTGCCCGAGGCCGCCAGCCCGATGCCGCCGGTGATGGCCGCGGCCAGGTCGGTGATGATGTCGCCGAAGAGGTTGTCGGTGACGATCACGTCGAAGCGGGCCGGGTCGGTGGTCATGAAGATCATGGCCGCGTCGATGTGCATGTAGTCGGTGGTGACGTCGGGGTACTCGGCGGCCACCTCCTCGAACAGCCGCCACCAGACCGAGCCGGCGTTGACCAACACGTTGGTCTTGTGGACCAGGGTCAACTTCTTGCGCGGGCGACGGCTGGCGCGAGCGAAGGCGTCCCGCACCACACGCTCGACGCCGAACGCGGTGTTGACCGAGACCTCGGTCGCCACCTCGTGCGGCGTGCCCACGCGCAGGGCTCCCCCGTTGCCGGTGTAGGGACCCTCGGTGCCCTCACGCACCACCACGAAGTCGACCTCCTTGCCGCCGATCACCCGCTCCGAGAGCGGAGAGGTCGCGCCCGGGAAGATCCGCGAAGGCCGCAGGTTCACATAGTGGTCGAGCTCGAAACGCAGGCGCAGCAGCAGCCCGCGCTCCATGATCCCCGGCGGCAGGTTGGGGTCGTTCGGCTTGCCACCGACGGCTCCCAGCAAGATCGCGTCGTGCTCACGAATCTCGGCGAGTACCGAGTCGGGCAACACCTCGCCGGTGGCGAGGTAGCGCTCGGCGCCGAGTTCGTAGCGGGTCTGTTCGATCTTGAGATCGACCGGTGCGGCCACCGCGAGGACCTTGAGGGCCTCAGCGGTGACCTCCTGGCCGATGCCGTCGCCGGGGATGACTGCGAGTTTGAGTGAGGTCACGAGTGGCGAGACTAGTTGTCGTCGGGGCGGAGTCCGCCGCCGTCCCGCAGATCGAGCGAAGCCTGCAGCGCGGCGTTGATGTTCTCGTGACTGCGCGGGTTCTCGGGGTTGTGGCTGGCCGGGCCCCATTCGGGGTACATGTCATACATAGTTCTGCCTCCTGCTGGCACGTGCTTCACGGTGTCTGGTCGTGGAATTCGTCGGCGTGCGACGACGCTCCGTGGCGGAGCAGAACCGGAAACCGTGGATCACACGGCGCGGAGGACCCTCTCAGGGTGCGGATCGCGCAGATCATGCGAGGCGTTCCGCCGCAGAGACGTCGTCACTGAGTCCGAAGAAGCGCAAGCACCGTGATGTGGATGGCCTCGAACTTCGAACAGAACTCGACTGAGGGGCCACGCGTCGCCGAACCACCGCGGCGAGGTGGCCTCTCGTCAGGCCTCGCCGCGGCGTTCAATAAGTACGTAGACGCTCCGCATGGTGGAGCCAGGCTACGCCGTGGTTCCGCCGCCGTCCCCCACATTGCTTCGGCGTTTCGCTATTCGAGACGAAGCATCCGAGGTGCGAGACTCAGGGCGTGAGCCATCCCCCTGATCTCCCGGAGATCGTCAACCGTGCGTTCGACGTCTCACGACGGGCCGGCTACGTCTCCTTCTGCCGCAACGAGACCGGCCGGTTGCTGGCGATGCTGGCGGCGACCCGGGACGGGACCATGGCCGAGTTCGGCACCGGCTGCGGCGTCGGGACCGCCTGGCTCCGCTCGGGTGTTCGCGACAAGAAGGCGCGGATCATCACCGCCGAACTCGACGCCAAGTTGGCCGGGGCCGCCGCAGAGATCTTCGCCGACGACCCATTGGTCGAGGTGTTGGCTGCGGACTGGTCGACCCTGCGCGACAAGGGGCCCTACTCGTTGTTGTTCTTAGACTCCGACCAGCCCAACCAGGTCAGTGCCGACGCCGTGGTGGATCTGGTGGAGGGCGGCGGGATCGTCGTCCTCGACGACTTCACCCCGTGTGAGCAGTGGCCGCCGGTCACCTACGGCCGGGTCGACACCCTGCGCGAGCAGTGGCTCACCGATGAGCGATTCACCACCGTCGAGGTGATGGTCGCGCCCGACGCGTCCACCCTCATCGCCACCCGCAGGTGAGAGTCACGACCCCCCGATGGACTCACGGTTCAACTCGACGATGAGGCTCGGCAGCATCAGTTGAGTCAGCGGGCCGATGGCCAGGGCGAACAGGACCGTGCCCAACCCGAGGACCCCACCGAGCAGCAGTCCGATCAGCACCACCGTGACCTCGAGTCCGGTGCGGACCAGTCGCAGCGACAATCCGGTGCGTCGCGCGAGACCCGTCATGAGTCCGTCGCGCGGACCCCGCCCGAACTGGGCCCCGATGTACATCGCGGTGGCAAGCCCACACAGGAGGACGCCACCGACCGTGAGCGCCCCGCGGGCAGCCAGCGCCTCGGGCCGGTCGAGCAGCCACAGCGTGGCGTCGGCGGAGAACCCGACCACCAGCGCGTTGGCCACCGTGCCGACACCCGGCGTCTCGCGCAGCGGAATCCACAGCACCAGCACCACGAAGCTCATCAGGACCACGGCTTGACCCAAGCTGATGGGGATGTGCCTGATCAGTCCGGAGTGCAACACGTCCCAGGGCGCAAGGCCGAGATCCCCGCGCACCATCAGCGCCAGCGAGATGCCATAGAGCACCAGGCCGGTGGCCAGTTGAGGCAGTCTGCGGGCCAGCCTGCCGGCACGCAGTTGAGCCAACGGGCCCAGATCGGTCAGCGTCCGGCGAGGGACGTCGGGACCGATCACGTCCTTCGTCACGATCGAGGTCACGCAGACCAGCGTGCACGCAAGTGGCATTCACATAAATAGCCAATTGTGAAACAGTGGTCTGCATGAACCGGTCCGTCAGCGCCGCCCGCACCGCCATGCTCGTGGGCGACTTCGACAGATCCCCCGCCTACGCCGGACTCGCCGAAGCGCTGATCCTGGTGATCGGTGATGGGCGGATCGCACCCGAGACCCGACTGCCCAGCGAACGTGAGTTGACCGAGGCCCTCGGGGTCTCGCGCACCACTGTCACCCGTGCGTACGCGGCACTGCGCGACGCGGGGTATGCCCAGGGCCGCCAGGGGTCGGGCACCTACGCCCGAGTCCCCGGCGGGCCGACGCGGGCCTATGACCGGGCGCTCCTCCCCCGCCAGGAGGACCAAGATGCGATCGATCTGAGTTGCGCGGCCTCCTCCGCGCCGCCGCAACTCGCCGGCGCGTTCGCCGAGGCGGCCGCGATGCTGCCGGCCTATCTCGGCGGTCACGGCTACTTCCCCGCCGGCCTGCCCCAACTACAGGCGGCGATCGCTCGGGGTTTTGCTCATCGCGGCCTGCCGACCGAACCCACCCAGATCATGGTCACCCCTGGAGCGTTGGCCGCGACCGCGATCGTGGCCAAGGCGCTCTCGAGTCGCCGCGACAAGGTGCTGGTGGAGACCCCGACCTATCCGAACGCGATCGAGGCGATGCGGACCGGAGGCGCCCGGCTCTTCACCACGCCCGTCGATCCCGAGGGGTGGGACCTCGGCGCTGCCAGGGAATCCCTGATCCAGGCCTCGCCTCGGCTGGTCTATCTGGTCCCGGACTTCCAGAATCCCACCGGTCTCCTCATGTCCGATGCCCAGCGCGCGGCGTACGCCGACCATCTGCGCGCCGCTGGGGCGATCCCCGTGATCGACGAGACGATGCAACCTCTGGCATTGGAGGGCCAGTCGATGCCGCGCCCCTTCGCGGCCCACGCCTCGAACACGATCACGGTGGGCAGTGCGAGCAAGAGCCTGTGGGGCGGGTTGCGGCTCGGCTGGATCCGGGCTCCGCACGACCTCATGGACCGGTTGATCAACGCTCGGGTCTCCCTCGACCTCGGTGCGCCGGTGATGGAGCAACTCGTGCTCGCCACGCTCCTGGAGAACCCGGATGAGGCCCTGGCCTGGCACCGGACCCGTCTGCGCGAGCAGCGCGACGCCCTGGTCGCCGCGGTCCGCGCCGACCTGCCGACGTGGAGGTTCCAGACCCCCAGCGGCGGACTGGCGTTGTGGTGCCGCATCCCGGATGCCTCGGGCACCGCGCTCGCCGTGGCCGCCGAACGCGAAGGGGTCATCATCACCCCGGGCCCGGTCTTCGCGGCCGAAGGCGGGCTCGATCGGTTCGTCCGCATCCCCTGGACGCGGCCCGCCGAGGAGTTGGCCGACGGCGTACGGCGCCTGGCGCGGGTCTGGCCGCAGGTCGAGGCGGCGCGGGCGCCTCGCGCCAGCCACCGCGTGATGGTGGCCTGAGCCCGGTCAGATCAGGTCGACAGCACGCACCGACGAGGCGTCGATCGCGTGCTCGATCTCGGAGAGGGTCTCCGCCGCGATGGGGCTGTCGACCGACAGCGCCACCAACGCATCGCCGCCCTTGGCGTCCCTGGCGACCTGCATGCCCGCGATGTTGATGCCGGCATCGCCCAGGATCTGACCCACGGTGCCCACCATCCCCGGCCGATCGCTGTAGCGGAAGAAGGCCAGGTGCTGGGTCGGTTCGAGGTCGACGTCGAATCCGTTGACCTCCACGATGCGCTCGCGCTGCGAGATGCCGATCAGCGTTCCACTGACCGAGACCTGCGAACCGTCGGCGAGGGTGCCTCGGATGGTGATGAGGTTGCGGTGGTCCGGGCTCTCGGACTCGCACACCAACCGCACCGCGGTGCCGCGCTCGGAGGCCAGCAACGGTGCATTCACATAGGAGACCTGGTCTGCGACCACGTCGGTGAAGACGCCCTTGAGGGCGGCGAGTTCGAGCACCTTGACGTCGTACTCGGTGATCTCGCCGCGCACCTCGACATCGATCTGCTGCGCGACCTCGCCGGCCAGGCCCGAGAACACCCGGCCCAGACGTTCGCTCAATGGGATCCCCGGACGCACCTCCTCGGCGATGACACCGCCCTGCACGTTGACGGCGTCGGGGACGAGTTCGCCGGAGAGCGCCAGGCGCACCGACCGGGCGACCGCGATGCCCGCCTTCTCCTGGGCCTCGTCGGTGGAGGCACCCAGGTGCGGGGTCGCCACCACGTTCTCGAGTTCGAACAGCGGGCTGTCGGTGCAGGGTTCGGCCGCGAACACGTCGAGTCCCGCCGCCGCCACCCGGCCCTCCTTCAGGGCCGCGTAGAGCGCGGTCTCATCGACGATGCCGCCGCGAGCGGCGTTGACCAGCACCAGCGAGGGCTTGACCCTGTGGAGTTGCTCGTCGCCGATCAGGCCGATGGTCTCAGGGGTCTTGGGGAGGTGGACCGACATGAAGTCGGACTCCTCGAGCAGCGTGTCGAGGTCGACCAGGCGCACGCCCATCTGAGCTGCCCGCCCCGCTTGCACGTACGGGTCGTAGGCGATCACCGACATGCCGAAGGCGCTGAGTCGCTGGGCGACCAGCACCCCGATTCGACCGAGACCGACGATCCCGACGGTCTTCTCGTAGAGCTCGATCCCGGAGTACTTCGAGCGCTTCCATTCGCCCTGCCTGAGCGCGGCATGAGCCGGGGAGATGTTGCGCGCTGCGGCCAACATCAAGGCCACGGCGAGTTCGGCAGCGGAGACGATGTTGGAGGTCGGTGCGTTGACCACCATCACACCCGAGTGTGTGGCCGCCTTGACGTCGACGTTGTCGAGACCCACCCCGGCTCGGGCCACGACCTTCAGCCGCGGTGCGGCCGCCAGCGCCTCACCGTCCACCTTGGTCGCCGAACGCACCAGCAGGGCGTCGGCGGCACCGATGGCGGCCAGCAGTTCGCCACGGTCGGCCCCGTCGCAGTGCCGGACCTCGAAGTCCGGACCGAGCGCCTCGATGGTGGCCGGACTCAAGGTCTCGGCGATCAAGACCACGGGCTTGACGGAGTTGTTCACAGCGGTGTCTCCCAGGCAGAAAAGGCGGGGTTGAGCACGACGCTGTGCCGCCGGTCACCCTACCTGACCGGCATCCGACTCCGGGGATGTGAGACATACTCATCGACGTGCACTTGGAGACCGACCGACTGCTCATCAGGCCGTGGCGCGAAGACGAGGCTCCGCGACTCTTCGAGATCCTCAGCGACCCCGAGATCACCCGCTGGTTCGGCACCCCCGAGGCCCAGACCGAGGTGGCCCAGACCGTCGAGACCATCCGCAGTCACGACCTGATGAAGCCGCCGCGAGGGGTGTGGGCGGTCGCTCTCAAACAGGGCGATCTGGCCGTGGGCAGCGTGATGCTCGTGGAGATCCCCAAGTCAGGCGCTCCGGGCTAGGAACTGGTGCAGATCGGCTGGTACCTCCATCCCGACAGCACCGGGCACGGCTACGCCAGCGAGGCCTCGCGCGCCGTCTTGGACTTCGGTTTGGCCGCGGGCATCACCGAGATCAGGGCGCTGACCCACCTCGACAACTACCCCTCCATCGAGGTCGCGCGACGGATCGGGATGCGTCACCTGGGTCAGACCGATGATTGGTACGACGAACCTTCCGAGCACTTCATCGTGCCGTGATCCCTGCGAGCCCGCCGCTCACTCGAACAGCCCTTGGCCCACATATTCGCCGGCGGCGATTCCGGGGGGCACCGCGAAGAGCGCCGAGCCCGTCACCTTGAGGTACTCCATCAGCGAGTCGTGACGGGCCATCCGGGTCTGGATGGGGATGAAGTGCGTGTCGGGGTTGCGCACGAAGGCGAGGAAGAACAGCCCGGCGTTCAGCGAACCGAGCGCGTCGGTTCCGTCGACGAAGTTGTAGCCGCGCCGCAGCATCCGGGCTCCGTGGTTCGCATCCGGGTGCACGACGCGCACGTGCGCGTCCGCCGCGATGGTCGGTTCGCCGTTGCTCCCGGGTAGGTCGAAGTCGGGCTCGGTGAACTCATCGCCACCCGACAGCGGAGCCCCGGTGGCCTTCGAGCGACCGATGAAACCTTCTTGATCGTCCAGGGTTTGCCGGTCCCAGACCTCGATGGCCATCTTGAACCGGCGCGCAACCAGGTAGGACCCGCCCGCGAGCCAGATGGCTGCGGC
>JBFIDC010000107.1:0-9659 GCA_041581495.1 Nocardioides sp.
CCGCTTCACCCAGGCCGGTTCGGAGGTGTCGACCCTTCTGGGCCGCATGCCTTCCGCCGTGGGTTACCAGCCGAACCTCGCCGACGAGATGGGCACGCTCCAGGAGCGGATCACCTCGACGCGTGGTCACTCGATCACCTCGATGCAGGCGATCTACGTGCCGGCCGACGACTACACCGACCCGGCTCCTGCCGCGACGTTCGCCCACCTCGACGCGACCACCGAGCTCTCGCGTGAGATCGCCTCGCTCGGTATCTACCCCGCGGTGGACCCGTTGACGTCGACCTCGCGCATCTTGGACGCCCAGTACATCGGGCAGGCCCACTACGACTGCGCGATCCGCATCAAGCAGATCCTGCAGCGCAACAAGGAACTGCAGGACATCATCGCGATCCTCGGTGTCGACGAGCTCTCCGAAGAGGACAAGATCATCGTGTCCCGGGCTCGCCGGATCCAGCGGTTCCTCTCGCAGAACACCTACGTGGCCAAGCAGTTCACCGGCCTCGAGGGCTCGACGGTGCCGATCGCAGACACCATCGAGGCGTTCAACAAGATCGCCGACGGTGACTACGACCACGTGGCCGAGCAGGCGTTCTTCATGTGTGGCGGTCTGGACGACGTCGAGCGCAAGTGGGACGAAATCCAGAAGAGCCTCTGACGATGGCAGACGCATTGCAGGTGGAACTCGTCGCGGCCGACCGCACGGTCTGGTCGGGCGAGGCCACCATGGTTATCGCCAGGACCGTCGAGGGCGACGTTGGTGTGCTGCGCGGTCACGCGCCGCTGCTCTCGCTGCTCGCCGACGCTGTCGTCGAGATCGACACCGCTGGTGACGAGACCGTGATCGCGGCCGTCGACGGAGGGTTCCTCTCGGTGGCTCACGACCGAGTCTCCATCCTGTCCGAGCACGCGGTTCTCGCCGGCGATATCGACCTCGCCGCCGAGCGCTTGGAGTTGGAGGCGGCTCAGGCCGACGAGGGTGATGAGGCGCAAGCGCGGGTCCGCCGTGCCGAGGCCAGGATCAAGGCGGCGGAGCGAGGCTGATCCTCCACGGGAGTGCTGCAGGCTCGAGCACTCCCACCGCGCGAGATGAGGAGGGACGATGCCGTTGTGGCAGTGGCTGCTCGACGCAGTCGGACTGCTGCTCGTCCTCGTCCTGCTCTACGGCGCCGGTTTGGTGCTGCGTCGGCGACTCCTGGCCCGCGGTAGTGGCGCCTTCGAGCTGAGCTATCGACCCCGCTCCTCGGAGCCGGGGCGCGGCTGGGTCCTCGGCCTGGGGCGCTACTCGGGCGACCATCTCGAGTGGTTCCGGATCTTTTCGCTGGCACCGCGTCCCAAACGGTCGTGGGAACGTTCGCGGATGAGCTACCTGGCCCGGCGCAACCCCGAGCAGGTCGAGCGGCACGTGCTCTACCCGGGCCACGTCGTGATCAGTTGCGGCACGCCCGAGGGTGAGGTCGAACTGGCTCTGAGCGCCGAGTCGCTCACGGGTCTGCAAGCCTGGCTCGAGTCCCGCACCCCGGGAACGGACTGGTCTCGCTGAGCCAGGCGCGACCCGGCGAGGTCACCGCGCGCAACGCGGTGATGACGGTGTTCATCCTCAACGGCGCACTGTTCGCGAGCCTGGTCTCGCGGATCCCCAACCTCCGCGAGAACTTGAGTCTGAGCAACCGGGACCTCGGGTTCCTGCTCCTGTTCGCCGCCGCGGGGTCACTGCTGGCATTGCCCTCGGCGGGCCGACTGATCCAGCGCTTCAGCGCCGGCGCGGTCGTTGGCGCCGGGGCCATCCTCTGCGCCCTGGGCCTGAGCCTGGCCGGCTTCGGAGCGAGCATCGGCTCGTCGTTGCCCCTGGCCGCCGGGGGGCTGTTCTGCTACGGCGTCGGCACGGGTGTGTGGGATGTGGCGATGAACGTCGAGGGCGCCGAGGTCGAGCGTGGGTTGGGCCGCTCGGTCATGCCGCGGTTCCATGCCGGATGGAGCGTCGGGTCGATCGGGGGTGCCGGGGTCGGGGTCGTGATGACGTGGCTCGGCGTGCCGATGACGGGCCACCTCGCGGCGCTGGGTGCCCTGGTCGGGGTGCTGGTGCTGCGATCGATCGGCGACTTCTTGCCCGCCACCGAGCAGCGAGCCGTGACGCGTGCCGCCGGCTCGGCGTGGCTGGAGCCACGCACGCTGGCGATCGGGGTGATGGTGCTGTGCTTCGCCGTGGCGGAGGGGTCGGCCAACGACTGGCTCAGCCTCGCCCTGATCGATGGTTACGACACCGCGCACTGGCTGGGTGTGGCCGGCTTCGCGCTGTTCGTGACGGCCATGACCGTGGGCAGGGTCGCCGGGCCGGTGGTGCTCGATCGATTCGGTCGCACGCGGGTCTTGTTGATCTCGGCCGTCCTCGCGGCCTCGGGGGTCCTGCTGTTGGTCTTCGGTGGAAGCCCACTGGTGGCCGGCCTGGGCATCCTGACGTGGGGTGTGGGTGCCTCGCTCGGCTTCCCGGTCGGCATGAGTGCCGCGGCCGACGACCCGGCGCGCGCTGCCGCCCGCGTCAGCGTGGTCTCGACGATCGGCTACGGCGCCTTCCTCGCGGGACCGCCCCTGCTGGGTGCCCTCGGAGACCGCGTGGGCACCCTGGACGCACTCTTGGTGGTGGCCCTCCTGATGGGGCCGGCGGCCCTTTCGGTGGTGGCCGCTCGGCCCACCTACACGGTGTAGCCAAGATCACGCGGCCCGGATTGGGTTCTGGTGCCATCGGTGGGCGACTGTGGTCCCATGCTCATCATTCTCGGTTTCGTGCTGTTCTTCGTGGTTGGCACGATCGGTCTGACGCTGCTGGCCGCGCGGGGCGGATCGCAGAGCTCGCGGCGGCTGGTGCACCGGGTCGGCGGCTTCGTCGATGCCCAACTCAAGCGCACCGCGAGTGCCGTCAACGCGTTGGCGCGCGAGGACGAATCACCGGTGGCGCTGGCCTCGACCGACCCGCGCACCGAGGCCTACCTGCTGTTCGGGCTGGG
The DNA here is from genome assembly GCA_041581495.1 of Nocardioides sp. Classification (GTDB taxonomy): domain Bacteria; phylum Actinomycetota; class Actinomycetes; order Propionibacteriales; family Nocardioidaceae; genus Nocardioides. The sequence goes on from JBFIDC010000107.1 coordinate 3,006, forward strand.
TCTGCTGGGAGCCGCGGCGCTGTTCGTTCTCGGGGTCGTGCTGCTGACGGTCTGAGCCCGGTGCCCGGCTAGCGTTCCCCGCCGGGAACCCAGAGGACGTCGCCGTTCTCGCGGTTGGCGTACCTGGCGAGGATGAAGACGAGGTCCGAGAGCCGGTTGAGGTAGGTCAGCGTCAGCGGATTCATCTGCTCGGCGTGTGCGTTGTTGGCGGCCCAGGCCGATCGTTCGGCGCGGCGGATGACCGTGCGCGCCACGTGCAACTGCGCCGCTCCGGGCGTGCCGCCGCTGAGGATGAAGGAGCGCAGGGCCTCGAGTTGGTCGTTGTAGTGGTCGCACCACCCCTCGAGCCGGTCGATGTAGTCCTGCTCGACGCGCAGCGGGGGGTACTCGGGGTCGGGCACCACCGGAGTCGAGAGGTCGGCACCGACGTCGAAGAGGTCGTTTTGAACGTGTACGAGCACGGCCACCACGTCGGCCTCGAGTTCACCCATCGCCACGGCGAGGCCGATGTTGGCGTTCGCCTCGTCGACATCGGCGTAGGCCGCTAGTCGCAGGTCGAGCTTGCTGGCGACGCTGTTGTCACCGAGCCGGGTCTGGCCGCCATCGCCGGTACGTGTGTAGATCCGTGTCAGATTGACCATGCTCGGCAGGGTAGTGGGCATGGCCCGGACGTGACTGGGTACCGCCGCTATGGCGACCTCGGCGCGGCGCGCAACCAATCAACGGCCAGGGACGTCATAGTCGTTGAAAGGAGCGGTATGGACATCATGAGGGACGGGCCAACGCTGGTTCTCAGCGGCGACTTCGACGTGCGCAGCACCTGGAGAGTGCGCACCGCGATCTATGACCTGATCAGCGCGCACAGCGGTGATGTCGTCGTGGATCTGACCGAGGTCGACTCGGTTGATGTCACCGCCTTGAAGGTGCTGGCCGTGGCCACTCGGCACGTGGGACGCGATGGGCACCATCTGACGCTGCGTGGCTGTTCCTCGGCGGTGCTCCGTCTGCTGCACATGTCGCACCTGATCCGGGTCGTCGAGGTCGAGCGTCGTGCGAGCGGGGATGGGCCCGGGACGACCGTGATGGTGCAGGTCTCCTGACCGAACCCGCGCGGATGTGGCATAACACTCACGCCGAGCCGGTGACCGCTCGGTAACTTGCCGCTTACCCTCAAAGGATGAGTCAGAAGGATCCAGCCATGGAGCGCGCCCCCAAGGACCGACCCTGGGTGATGCGCACCTATGCGGGGCACTCCACGGCAGAGGCCTCCAACGCGCTGTACCGCGCCAACCTTGCCAAGGGGCAGACCGGTCTCTCGGTCGCCTTCGATCTCCCGACGCAGACGGGATACGACCCCGATTCGCCGCTGGCGCGCGGCGAGGTCGGCAAGGTCGGCGTCCCGGTCCCGCACCTGGGGGAGATGCGCAAACTCTTCGACCAGATCCCTCTCACCGAGATGAACACCTCGATGACGATCAACGCCACCGCGATGTGGCTGCTGGCCATGTACCAGGTCGTCGCGGAGGAGCAGGCCGGCGTGCCGGAGGGCAAGGCCACGGCCGAAGAGGTGGCCGCGCAGCTCGCCGGCACCACCCAGAACGACATCATCAAGGAGTACCTCTCGCGGGGGACCTACGTCTTCCCGCCAGAACACTCGCTGCGGCTGATCGGCGACGTGATCGCCTACACGGTCCATCAGGTGCCCAAGTGGAACCCGATCAACATCTGCAGCTATCACCTGCAAGAGGCAGGGGCCACGCCCACCCAGGAGCTCGCCTACGCGCTGTGCACCGCGATCGCCGTCCTCGACACGGTGAAGTCGTCGGGTCAGATCTCCGAGGATGACTTCGAGAAGGTCGTCGGCCGGATCTCGTTCTTCGTCAACGCCGGCGTGCGTTTCGTCGAGGAGACCTGCAAGATGCGGGCCTTCAACCGGCTCTGGGACGAGATCACCCGCGACCGCTACGGCGTGAAGGACCCCAAGATGCGCCGGTTCCGCTACGGCGTCCAGGTCAACTCGCTCGGCCTGACCGAGGCGCAGCCGGAGAACAACGTGCAGCGCATCGTCCTGGAGATGCTGGGCGTGACGCTGTCCAAGAACGCGCGCGCTCGGGCGCTGCAACTCCCGGCCTGGAACGAGGCGCTGGGACTGCCCCGGCCCTGGGACCAGCAGTGGTCGCTGCGACTGCAGCAGGTGCTGGCCTTCGAGTCCGACCTGCTCGAGTACGACGACATCTTCGACGGATCCCACGTCATCGAGGCCAAGGTCAACGAACTGGTCGAGGGAGCCCGCGAAGAGATCGACCGGGTGCAGGCCATGGGTGGCGCGATCGCCGCAGTGGAGTCGGGCTACATGAAGCAGGCACTGGTCAGCGCCCACGCCGCCCGCCGCGCCGCCATCGAGTCGGGTGAGGAGAAGATCGTCGGGGTCAACATCTTCGAGACCACCGAACCTTCGCCGCTGACCGCTGATCTGGACGCCGCCATCATGGTCGCCGACCCAGAAGCCGAGAAGACCGCACTGGCCAGCGTCGCGGACTGGAAGGCGCAGCGCGACGAGGGCGAGGTCGCCGAGGCGTTGGCCGAACTCGCGCGCGATGCCAAGACCGAGACCAACCTGATGGCCGCAACCTTGCGTGCGGCTCGTGCGGGAGCGACAACGGGGGAGTGGGCGGGGACCTTGAGAGAAGTCTTCGGTGAGTTCAGGGCACCCACGGGGGTCTCCGGTGCGGTGGGCGTCGCCGCGGCAGGTGCCGAGCTGAGCGCCGTGCGCCAGCGAGTGCAGCAGACCGCCGAGGAGCTTGTCGGCGCCAGCACCGGTCGGCTGCGTCTGTTGGTCGGCAAGCCGGGGCTCGATGGTCACTCCAACGGCGCCGAGCAGGTGGCGGTCCGCGCGCGCGATGCCGGCTTCGAGGTCGTCTACCAAGGCATCCGGCTGACCCCCGAGCAGATCGTCGCCGCGGCCGTGGCCGAGGACGTGCACTGCGTCGGCCTGTCGATCCTCTCCGGCTCGCACATGGAGTTGGTCCCAGCGGTGCTCGACGGGCTCCGTGAGGCGGGACTCGACGATGTGCCGGTGATCGTGGGCGGCATCATCCCCGACTCGGACGCCAAGCGGTTGGCCGAACTCGGCGTCGCTGCGGTCTACACACCCAAGGACTTCGGTCTGACCGAGATCATGGACGGCATCGTCACGGTGATCCGGCGGGCCCACGGCCTCGACGACTGAGGTTGTTCACTGGCTCACGCTGAGGTGAGGCAACCCTAACTTCAATGCTAGGGTGAACTTCGTGGCCAAGACCCGAAAGCTGCCCAAGCGGGAGTGCTGCGCCTCGAAGTCCGCGTGTGGCAGGTGTCCGTTGCGGATGCTGAAGGAAGGCACCCTGCCCGCGGGCTATACGGTCAAGAAGCGCAAACTCGTGCGCACCGACGGCAAGTCGATTCAGCCGTCCAAGAAGGGCAAGAAGAAGTCGGCCAAGGCCGCTTGATTTCGATACGAAGGATCACATGACGGCCGAACGCTTCGCCACCCAGCTCAACGCTCAGATCGGCAACGAGCTCGCCGCCCACAACCAGTACCTCGCCTGCGCGATCTACTACGACGCCCTGACGATGCCGCAGATGGCCGCCTTCTTCTACGCCCAGGCGCTCGAGGAGCGCGAGCACGCGCTGATGATGGTGCAGTACCTCCTCGACACCGACTCCGAAGTCACCATGCCGGGCGTCGAGGCGCCGACCGCCGCCTTCGCCGACCTCGTCGCGCCCGTCCAGTTGGCGCTCGACCAGGAGAAGCGGGTGACCCAGCAGATCAACGACCTCTTGCGCACCGCCCGCGAGGAGGGTGACTACGCCTCGGAGCAGTTCATGCAGTGGTTCATCAAGGAGCAGGTCGAGGAGGTCGCCACGATGAGCGATCTGCTGGCCGTGGTGACCCGCAACCGCGACGACATCGCTGACATCGAGGAGTACGTCGCCCGTGAGTCCGGCGGCGAGGGTGCCGACCCCACCGCGCCGCGGATCGCCGGCGCCTGAGCCGGATTCTGTCCACCGCGGCCCACGAGCTGCAACGATGCTCTGGTGACCCGGATCATCGTCGTGGGAGCAGGAGTCGTCGGGCTGACCTGCGCCGCACGGTTGCTCGCGCAGGGGCACCGGGTCGACGTCCTGGCCCGTGACCTGCCGCAAGAGACGACCTCTGCCGTCGCCGCGGCGATCTGGTACCCCTATCGCGCCCTCCCCTTCGACCGAGTCCTCGGCTGGGCCGGCGTCTCCTACGAGACGTTCGGGCTGCTCGCCGAGGATGCGCCGGAGTCGGGGGTCACGATTCGACCCGGTGTCGAGGCCTTTCGAGGTGACCTCGTGTCGCCGTGGTGGGCCGAGGCCGTCCCGGACCTCGCCGAGACCTACGTCGTGCCGAGCGGATACGACGCCGGGTGGACGTTCTCGGCGCCGGTGGTCGAGATGCCGGTGTACCTGAAGTGGCTGGCCGATCTGGTTCTCGAGCGCGGTGGCACCATCACCCGGATGAACCTGTCCGGGCTGCCCCACGGCGCGGATGTCGTGGTGAACTGCACGGGTCTGGCCTCGCGGTTCCTGGCCGCGGACCCCACGGTGCACCCGGTTCAGGGACAGGTCGTGCTGGTCGAGCAGGTCGGGCTCGATCGCTGGTGGCTGGACGGCGAAGGGCCCACCTATGTCGTGCCGCGCTCACACGACATCGTCGTCGGTGGCACCGACGTCGAGGGGGAGTGGAGCCGAACACCCTCGCCTGAGGTCGCTTCGGCGATTCTGCGCCGTGCCTTGCGACTGGTGCCGGAGTTGGCCGGCGCGGAGGTCATCGGGCATCGGGTGGGCTTGCGCCCGGCTCGTCCCGAGGTGCGCCTGGAACGTGTCGATGATGTGGTGCACTGCTACGGACACGGTGGCGCGGGAGTCACCCTGAGTTGGGGCTGCGCCGAGGAAGTCGCGGCCCTGATCGACTAGCCGGGCGGGCGCGAGGTCGCGGTCGAGTTGGGGCAGAACGCCTCGCGAGGCGACCCGGTGTGCAACTCCTCGGGCAGGGTGATCTGGACGGTGCGATCAAAGATGCCTGCCTGCTCGATGAGCAGCGAGAACTCGGTGACGAAGGAACCCGATCGTGACGACAGCGTCTCGCACCCGCCCATGTCGAGCAGCAGTGTGACCTCGGCGGAGTCTCCACCGCCGATCGAGAAGCGCGAGTCGCCCCCGGGACCCTCGAGACCGAGGAAGTGGAACAGACGCTGGTCGGGCTGGTCCGGATCGAGGCCCAGCACGCTCACCGGCACTCGTGAGTGGTTGGTCAGGGTGAAGGTGTAGCCGAGCGTGCCTCCGTCGGCATAGCGGACCTGTCGCACCGCGCGCTCGGCGACGTTGAAGACCGCGCTCTCCTCGGTGCCGGTCACCGACGTGGGGCCGCTGGTCCCCAGGTTCGGAGTGCTGCGGGCCACCGCGACGCCACCCGCCAGGACGAGGATCGCGACCAGAGCCGCGGCGATCGCAACCCTACGCAGCACGACGCTTGCGCAGCCTGCTGCGCCCGAGTCCGAGAAGTCCGGCGCCCGCGAGGAGCGGCAGCATGACGAGCGCTGCGCCCTGGTCGTCGGGGGCGCCCACAGTGACCTTGGCCGTGGGAGCCGCGGCGCGAGCGCTGGGCTTGGTCGGGTCGTCGAACCACTCACAAGCCGGCGGGTGCTTGAGGTCGGGGTCGTTGCGGTCGTACTGGCTGCAGGACAAGAAGCCGGCGTCCTTGACCGAGAACCCGGGTGTGACGACCGATCCTCCGTCGGTGCACGAGGGTGGCGGGATCGTGAAGTTGTCGGTCTGGAAGCCGCGCGAGTAGGTGTTGCCCTGCCAGCAGTTGCCGCCGCCTTCGTCGTCCCACCAGTGGTCGGAACCGTTGTGGCGAATCGATCCGTCGCGGGCGATGCCCATCTTGTTGCCGGTCGTGTGGTTGTCGTGCGAGGTGTCGTAGAGCAAGGTGGGGTCGAACTCGTCGCGAAGCGGCGCCGGAACCCAGAACTGCATGGTGCCGTAGCGCCAGTTGTCATAGATCCAGTTGTTGTCGGTCGAGTTGAAGTTGCCGCCCGCGATCAGGACGCCCGTGCCCACCGGCGTGGGCACGACCGGGCACACGGTTCCGTTCATGTAGCCGCGCTCGCGCATCGGCTTCTCGCAGATCCCGGTGTCGACGTACTTGGTGTAGTAGTTGCTGTTGTTGGAGTAGATCTCGTTGCGGCTCCACCGCGCGTGGTCCTGGGGGAGTCCTGGATGGCCCGGGAACAAGGAGTCCGTCGCGATCCCCGTGGCGTTGTTGTAGAAGCGGTTGCCGTGCGCCCAGATCGAGTTGCCGGCGGTGCCGGAGTAGCCAAGCGTGTTGTCGTGGCTGCGGTTGTTGCGGATCTCGATGGCGTAGCGGACCGGCTTGAAGTTGGGGTTGTCGGCGTTGAGGTCGGAGCCCGAACCGGGATAGATGCCCGAATCGCCGTTGTAGTAGGCGTTCGAGCGCTGGATCAGACCGTGGTCACTGGCGAAGGCCAAGATGCCGTACTCGTCGTTGCCGCGAGTGGTGGTCTTGTCGATGGTGAAGCCATCGGTCTCCAGGACATAGATGGCGTTGAACTCCGACTGCTGCAC
>JBFIDC010000108.1:0-9625 GCA_041581495.1 Nocardioides sp.
CGACTTCATCAGACGAGCACAGGAGCGTCGCCGGGACTTCACCGTCGACTGGGTGCACCTGAAGTTGAACGACCAGGCGCAACGCACGGTCCTGTGCAAAGACCCGTTCCGTGCCTACGACGAGCGAGTCCAGCGCCTCATCGACGGCATGTGAGGCGACGTTTCTGGGCTGCGCCCGTTAGGGTTTCGCCCGGTACCGCACTCGTACCTCCTCGTCTTTGCCACTCACAGTCCGAAGGTCTCAACGTGTCTGCCGTTCGCCGTCTCTCGCTCTTCGTCGCTCCCGCGCTCCTCGTCGCGGGGCTCACCGCTTGTGGTGCTGACCCCGCTCCCGCAGAACCGACCGCCCCGGGCCTGGAGGCGGTCAAGATCTCCGGCGAGGTCGGCAGCGCCCCCAAGGTGACGTGGGTCAGCCAGATGGACGCCGACGAGATCGAGCCCACCACGCTGATCACCGGCGAGGGCCCCAAGGTCGCCGACAAGGACCAAGTGCTCACCCACCTGTGGATCGGCAACGGCTTCAGCCAGAGTGAGTCATTCAGCACCTACGACGAGGACGCGACTGCCGAACTGGTCACCAACGACGAGAACCTGGCGCCGTTCCTGGCAGCGATGGACGGCGCCACGATCGGCTCCCGCATCGCGGTGACGAGTTCGGCCGAGAACGCCTTCGGCGAAGCCGGCAACGCCCAGTTGGGCATCGGCAACAAGGACTCGGTCCTGGTGATCATCGACCTGGTCTCCGGCATCGCCGAGGGTCCCTCCGGCAAGCGCACGCCGGCCCCAGCGTGGATGCCGCCCATGGAGTTCGCCAAGGGCGACCCCGCGGGCTTCACGTTCGACGGGGTCCCGGAGCCGACCAAGGATCTGCGCAAGGCCGTGCTGCTCGAGGGTGAAGGACCGGTCGTCGAGAAGGGGCAGGCCGTCGTGGTGCGCTACCTCGGGCAGACCTTCGGTGGCGAGGCGCCGTTCGATGAGAACTTCTCCACGGGAGACCCGACCTCGTTCGGGATCGGCACCGGCAACGTCATCAAGGGTTGGGACCAGGCGATCGTGGGATCCACCGTCGGCACGCGAATGGTGATCGAGGTCCCGCCCGACCTCGGCTACGGCGAGGCCGGCAACCCGGATGCCGGGATCAAGCGGACCGACACGCTCGTATTCGTGGTCGACATCCTGGCTGCTGGCTGAGCGGCTTCTCACGATGAGCGCCAACAAGAGCGAACGGCTCCTGAACCTGCTCATCATGCTGCTGGTTCAACGTCATTACGTCGCCAAGCAGCGGATCCGGGAGATCCTCTACCCCGACTCGAGCCTCGACGCGTTCGAGAAGATGTTCGAGCGCGACAAGGAAGAGCTTCGGAGTCTGGGTGTCCCCATCGAGGTCGGCCAGATGGACGCTTACTTCGACGACGAGCCGGGCTACCGAATCCGGCCCGATGAGCTCACCCTGCCCGATATCAGCCTCAGCGCCGACGAGGTGGCGGTGATCGGTCTGGCGACCAAGGTGTGGCAGCACGCCAAGTTCGCTCGGGCCACGACCGAGGCGGTGCGCAAGCTCTCGGCGCTCGGTGCTGACCTGGACCTGTCGGTGCTCGACATCATCGAGCCGCGGCTGGGCGTGGACGAGCCCTCCTTCGACGCGTTCTTGGAGGCGACCCAGGACCGCCAGGCGGTGCGTTTCGACTACCAGCGGCCCGAGCAGACAGAGCCCAGCGCCCGCCATGTCCAGCCCTGGGGAGTCACTCGCTACTCCGGACGCTGGTACCTGGTGGCCTTCGATCTGGATCGGGAGGCCGAGCGGGTCTTCCGTCTCTCACGCGTCTCGGGTCAGCCCCGCAAGGTGGGCAAGCCGGGCTCCTACGAGGTCCCTGCCGACGTGGACCTCGGTGCGGTGGCGCGGCGCCTCGCGCCGGTCAACACCCTCGAACCCGTCGTCCTGCTGGTGCGTTCTGGGGCCGCCTTGTCGTTGCGTCGTGGTGCCGAGGTCCGAGATGCCGGAACACTGGGTCCCGACGGCAGCAACGACTGGGATCGGATCGTGATCACTGCCGGGTCCACACGCTTCGCCGACGAGATCTTGTCGTTCGGGGCCGACGTCGTGGTCGAAGAACCGGCCTCGCTTCGCGAGCGGGTCGTGGACCGGTTGCGCCGTGCGGTCACGGAGGCGGCGTCATGAGCAGTCCGGCAGCGGGAGCCAAGGACCAGGTCGCACGCCTGCTGACCCTGGTCCCCTACCTCCACTCACGCGGACACGTCCGTCTGGACGAGGCGGCCAAGGACTTGGGTGTCCCCGCGACCCAACTGATGAAGGACCTCAAGGTCCTACTGATGTGCGGTCTGCCGGGCGGCTATCCGGACGACCTGATCGACGTCGATCTCGACGCGCTGGAAGGACCCGAGGCCGACGGTCTGATCAGGGTCTCCAACGCCGACTACCTCGCTCGACCGATGCGCCTGAACACCACCGAGGCCACCGCGCTGATCGTGGCCCTGCGTGCGCTGCGATCCGGTGCCGGCGAGCAGACGCGCGAGGTCGTCGACCGAACCCTCGCCAAACTCGAGGCTGCGGCCGCCACGGGCGCGGAGGCGGCCCTGGTCGACCCCGGCGTGGGTGCGGCCGACGCCGATCAGGCGTTGCTCGCGACTCGACTGCAGCGGGCCGCCGATCAGCAACGACAGGTCGTGTTGAGCTACTACGTCCCAGCGCGCGACGAGCGATCCGATCGCGTCGTCGACCCCCGGGGAGTGGTCAACGCCGACGGACACGCCTATCTGGACGCGTGGTGTCACCTGGCGGAGGCGCCCCGACTGTTCCGCTTGGACCGGATCGAGCGGGCCGAGGTGCTCGAGGAACCGATCACCACAGAGCCGACCGCACCTCGGGACCTGGGCGTGGGGTTCTTCACCCACGACTCCCGGGTCAGCGTCGCGACCTTGCTGATCGCGCCCTCGCTGCGCTGGGTCAGCGAGCAGTACCCGGTCCAGGAAGTCCGGGAGCGGGCCGACGGCCGCCTCGAAGTGGATCTGCTGGTCGCCGACTCCCGGTGGTTGGTGCGCTTCGCCCTGGGTCTGGCGCCGTATGTCGAGATCCTCTCTCCGCGGGAGTCTGCCGAGGCTCTTTCGGCCGCCGCACAACAGGCGCTCAGCAACTATCGATGAGGTGCGTCGTATCATGAGTGTGACCGCACCAACCACGTGAGGACCATCATGACGCCGTTGCTCATCGGAGGACTCGGGACACCCGAGTTGCTCATCATTCTGGCTGTTCTGGTGCTGCTCTTCGGCGCGACCAAGTTGCCCGAGTTGGCCCGGGGGAGCGGTCGTGCACTGCGCATCTTCAAGGCCGAGACCAAGGGCCTGATGGACGACGAGGACGAGGCGCCCAAGACGCCCGAACAGCGCGAGATCGAGGCTCGCCAGGCCGAGGTCGACCGGCTGCAGGCCGAAGTCGATGCCGACGCCGAGCGCCAGCGCCGCGGCGAGACTGCCTGAGTTCAGCCAGCACTCTTCCGCCGTGGCATTCTCCGGGGTCATCGAGCTCCTGCGCGGGCGACCGCACCACCCGATCGGTCCTGATGGCCGGATGGCACTGTCCGACCACCTGCGCGAACTCCGCGCCCGACTGATCCGTTCGGCATTGGTCATCGTGGTGGCGTTCCTGATCGCGATCTTCTTCTACGACCAGCTCTCCGACCTGATCCGCACTCCCTACGACGAGGGTGTGCGCCGATTGCAGGGCGATGTCGAGACCCAGATCGTGGTCAACGACGTCACCGGTCCGCTGATGTTGCAGTTGAAGTTGTGCGGCGTGGTGGCGATCGTCGGCGCGAGCCCCTACTGGCTCTATCAGATCTGGGCATTCATCCTCCCCGGGTTGCACGCCTCCGAACGCAAGTGGTCGCGCATCTTCGCGCTGCTCGCCGGCCCGCTCTTCTTCGCCGGCGTCGCCACCGCCTACTTCGTGATGCCGAAGGCGATCTCGGTGCTGATCGGCTTCACACCCGCCGAGGCCACCAACCTGGTCGACTTCGGGAGGTTCTTCTCCTTCATCACCCGCATGCTGCTGGTCTTCGGGGTCGCCTTCGAGATCCCCCTGTTCGTGGTGATGCTCAACCTGGCGGGTGTGGTCTCCGGCAAGGCGCTGGGTCGGTATCGGCCCTGGATCGTGATCGGCACCTTCGTCTTCGCGGCCGTCGCCACACCCTCGACTGACCCGTTCTCGATGCTCTTCTTGGCGATCCCGATGCTGGCGCTGTTCCTGGTCGCCGAACTCATCGCTCGCTTCATCGACCGTCGCCGGGGGATCACCGCCGCGACCACTGCAGTCCCCGACAACGAACAGTCCGCACTGTGAGGCCACTCGACGCCTTCGATCTGCCGGAGTGGCTGGGGGAGGACGAGGTCACCTGGACATCCGCAGAGGCCATCCGCAGCGGTGCCTCGATCGGGGGAGTGCTGCTCGGGCCGGGGGATGCCCAGGAACCGTGTGACCTGTTGGCCGTTGACCTGGCGTTTCCCGCGCCTGTTGTCACCGATGAGATCAGGACCGCGGCGCATCAGGCCTGGCAGCACGGGCAGGTTTTGTTGCTGGAGGCGAGCGGGCGGCTCACCCTGGCCGTTCCAGGCACCTGTTTCGACGCCGATCTGGTCCTCGACACGCTGACCAGGCTCGCCAAGGCGGTGGGCGCCGCGCCGACCGCCTATGCCGTGCGGCTCAGGCTCGGCGGCGCCGAGGCGCGCTAAGGTCCGGGCGTGGCCCGCAAGATCGCACTGTTGACCAACCCCACCTCCGGGAAGGGGAAGGGTGCCCGCGTGCGAGAAGCGGTCCGAGACCGACTCACCCATGCTGGGGCAGAAGTCCGGGATCTCGTGGGGCGCGACGGCGGGGAGGCGCTGGACCTCGCCTCCGAGGCAGTGGCCGATGGGATCGAGTCGCTGGTGGTGATCGGCGGCGACGGCATGGTGCATGTGGGGGTGCAGGCGGTCGCCGAGACCGAGACCGTCCTGGGCATCATTCCTGCCGGCACCGGCAACGACGTGGCTCGCTACTTCGACCTGCCTCGCAAGGACCCCGTGGCTGCGGCCGACCGGGTGATCGCCGGTGCGACTCAACGCGTCGATCTGGCCCGCAGTGGCGCGAAGTACTACACCACCGTCCTGTCCGCGGGCTTCGACGCGATCGTGAACGAACGCGCGAATCAGATGACCTGGCCCAAGGGCCAGATGCGCTACAACCTGGCCACCCTGGCCGAACTGCGCACGTTCACGCCGCTGCAGTACACCCTCGATCTCGACGGGGCCACCCGCCGACTCGAGGCCATGTTGGTCTGCGTGGGGAACGGACCATCCTTCGGTGGCGGGTTGCGCATCACCGAGGGTGCGGACCTGACCGACGGACTGCTCGACGTGGTGATCATCAAACCCATGAGCCGACCCGAACTCATCCGGACCTACCCCAAGCTGTTCAAGGGCACCCATACCGACCATCCGCAGTACGAGCGCCACCGGGTGCACCGGGTCACGGTCGCCTGCCCCGGCATCACGGCCTACGCCGACGGCGAGCGCTTCGGCGCGCTTCCGCTCACGGTCGAAGCCGCCCCAGGTGCGCTGAGGGTGTATGCCTAGTCTGGACTCATGAGCACCGACGAGCGGTCGCCGTCGGAGCGATACGCGAACTACCGGCGTGACCGGGACTTCCCCGTGACCCGCGAGTTCGAGTCTCTGTACCCCTTCCCGCTCGATGAGTTCCAACGCCATGCCTGCCACGAGATCGAGCAGGGACGCGGGGCACTGGTCGCCGCGCCCACTGGCTCGGGCAAGACCGTGGTGGGCGAGTTCGCGATCCACCTGGCGCGATCGACCGGACGCAAGTGCTTCTACACCACCCCGATCAAGGCGCTGTCCAACCAGAAGTACCAAGACCTCGTCGAGCGCTACGGTGCCGCCGAGGTCGGCCTGTTGACCGGCGACAACGTGCTCAACGGCGAGGCCGGCATCGTGGTGATGACGACCGAAGTCCTTCGCAACATGCTCTATGCGAGTTCGCGGACGTTGCTCGGCCTCGGGTTCGTGGTGATGGACGAGGTCCACTACCTCGCGGACCGATCGCGCGGTGCCGTGTGGGAGGAGGTGATCATCCACCTGCCGGATTCGGTGACGGTGGTCAGCCTCTCCGCGACCGTCTCCAACGCCGAGGAGTTCGGCGAGTGGTTGGCCACGGTGCGCGGTGAGACCACGACAATCGTCGAGGAACGCCGACCGGTTCCGCTCTACCAGCATGTGATGGTCGGGCGCCGACTGCTGGACCTGTTCGCGTCCTCGGATGTGGATGCGGCGGCGGGCTTCGTCAAGGAAGGGGCACCGGTCAACGACGAGTTGGTCAAGATCGCCCGCGACGACTTCGCCAGCACCCGACTGATGCGTGACCGCCGGTCACCACGCAAGGGCGGGACCGGGTCACCCAAGAACACCAGGAACGTCGGCAACGGCAGGCGCGTGTGGATCCCCAGCCGAGCCGACGTCGTGGATCGGCTGGACCGCGAAGGTCTGCTGCCCGCCATCGTGTTCATCTTCAGTCGCATCGGCTGCGATGCCGCGGTGAGTCAGTGCCTCAACTCGGGTGTCCGGTTGACCTCGACCGATGAGCGTGAGGAGATCCGCGCCTACGTCGAGGCCTCGTGCCGCGATCTCCCCACCGACGATCTGCACGCGCTGGGCTATCACGACTTCTTGGAGGGCCTGACTCGTGGCGTGGCCGCGCACCACGCGGGCATGCTTCCCGCCTTCAAGCAGGTCGTCGAGGAACTGTTCCTGCGCGGGTTGTGCAAGGTCGTCTTCGCGACCGAGACCCTTGCGCTCGGTATCAACATGCCGGCGCGCACGGTGGTGATCGAGAAGCTCAGCAAGTGGAACGGCGAGACGCACGCCGACATCACGCCGGGGGAGTACACCCAGTTGACCGGGCGAGCCGGACGCCGGGGCCTCGACACCGAGGGCCATGGGGTCGTGCTCTGGCAGCCAGGCATGAACCCCCGCGAGCTGGCCGGGCTGGCCTCCACGCGGACCTATCCGCTCAAGTCGTCCTTCAGGCCCTCGTACAACATGGCCGTCAACCTGGTGAATCAGTACGGCCGGGAGACCTCGCGCGAGCTCCTGGAGCAGTCGTTCGCGCAGTTCCAGGCCGACCGCGCGGTCGTCGGGTTGGCCCGCCAGTTGCGCAAGAGCGAAGAGGCGCTCGACGGCTACCGCGAGGCCGCGCAGTGTGAGCTCGGTGACTTCATGGAGTACGCCGAACTGCGTCGCCGGATCGGTGAACTGGAGAAGGGCGCGAGCCGCGCCCGACGCTCCGATCGGCGTGAGGAGACGATGTCATCGCTGGCGAAGCTCAAGCCCGGTGACGTGATCGTGGTTCCGGGCGGCAAGTTCGCCGGCTATGCGGTCGTCATCGAGCCCGGCTACTCCGCAGAGGGTCCCCGGCCCTATGTCGTGACCGCCCAGCGCCAGGCCCGCAGACTGGCGATGATCGACTTCCCGACCCCCGTGGAAGCCGTCGCCCGGCTCAAGATCCCCAAGTCGTTCAACGGCCGCAATCCGGCGATGAGACGCGACCTGGCCTCGGCTCTGCGCACCCGGACCCACAACCTCACGCCGCCCCCGCCCGGTCGCCGGGACGACTCCAGCACCGCACGTTTCGACTCCACGCCGGTCGACCGCGAGATCGGTGGGCTGCGGGCCGACCTGAAGGCCCACCCCTGCCACGCCTGCCCTGACCGCGAGGAGCACTCGCGCTGGGCCGAGCGCTACTTCAAGCTGCACCGGGACTCTGAGACCCTGCGACGACGAGTCGAACGGCGCACCAACACGGTGGCCCGCCAGTTCGATCGCGTCTGCGAGGTGCTGATGAGTCTCGGCTACCTCTCGCCCGACGGGTCGGCTGTCACCGAGCAGGGCCAGCACCTGATGCGGCTGTACTCCGAACTGGATCTCGTCGCCGCGGAGTGCCTGCGGCACGGACTGTGGGACGACCTGAGCCCCTCGGAACTCGCGGCGGTGCTCTCGGTGCTGGTCTTCGAGGCTCGACGCCCCGACGACGCGAAGGCTCCGCGGCTGCCCGGTGGACGTGTGAAGCCCGTGATCGCCGAGATGGTCAAGGTGTGGGCCGGCCTCGACAGCCTCGAGCGCGAGCACCACCTGGACTTCCTGCGGCAACCGGACCTGGGCTTCGCGTGGGCGGCCTATCGCTGGGCCGAGGGGGATCCGCTCGATGACGTGCTCGAGGGGATCGAACTGGCTGCGGGGGACTTCGTCCGCTGGATGAAGCAACTCATCGACGTCAGCGGCCAGGTGGCGGACGCCGCCGGTCCGGGCCCACTGCGCGACACGGCTCGCGACCTGGTGCGGGCGCTGCGTCGCGGCGTGGTTGCCTATTCCGGACTCGCCGAGGACTAGCGCCCCGGCGGCTCAACGCATCAGGGCCTGCACCAGGCGCGCGGACGGGCTCTCGAGGTTGTAGCGCTGAGCCAACTCCATCACCGCCTCGGGGTCGGCGGGGGTGCGTGGGCACGCGATCCCCGAGCGCTCGATGTCCAGGTCGCGCCGGACCGCGACGACCTCGGGGGCGACCGCGAGGTAGTCGAGCGCGGCCTTGATCTTGCCGCGCGGCCCGGGAGCGAGATCCGACTTGGGATCGCCGGTTGCGGCGAGGACCCCCGTGATGTCGCCGAAGCGGTTGATCAAGGTGGCGGCGGTCTTCTCTCCGACTCCCGCGACGCCGGGCAGGCCGTCGGAGGGATCACCCTTGAGCGCGGCGAAGTCGGCGTACCGGTGAGCGTCCACGCCGTACTTCGCACGCACCCAAGCGTTGTCCACGCGCTCGTGCTTGCTCACACCGCGGCCGATGTAGAGGACCCGGACCTCGGCGGCGTCATCGACGAGTTGGAACAGGTCGCGGTCACCGGTCACCACGTCGACGGGCTGCCCCGCATCGGTCGCCAAGGTTCCCATCACGTCGTCCGCCTCGGCTTCAGGGGCGCCGATCACGGCGATTCCGAAGGCCGCCAGGACCTCCAAGATGATCGGGATCTGCGTCTCGAGGGGGTCTGGCACGTCCTCGATGTCGACAGCAGCGGGTCGCGCAGCGACTACTCGGTGGGCCTTGTAGGAGGGCAGGAGCGCGACTCGCCAGGCCGGACGCCAATCCTCGTCCCAACAACACACCAGGTCCGTCGGGTGGTACTCACCGACGAGCCGGGCGATCATGTCGAGCAAGCCGCGCACCGCGTTGACGGGCGTGCCATCAGGTGCGGTGATCTCGGGAACGCCGAAGAACGCCCGGAAATACAGCGAGGCGGTATCCAACAGCATCAGCCGTCCGGATCCGTCTCGTCCGTTCTGATTGGCGATCACCCACGACATCTTGTCAGAACACGTTCTAGTCTGATCCCGTGACGCGTTCCGACATCGAGCCAACCGATCGCAAGATTCTTGAGCTCCTCGCCGCTGATGGGCGGATGTCCTTCACCGACCTCGGCAAGGCCACGGGGTTGTCCACCTCGGCTGTGCACCAGCGCGTCAAGCGTCTGGAGAAGCGTGGGCTGATCCTGGGCTACGGCGCCACGATCAA